>JAIRUN010000138.1 GCA_031254365.1 Treponema sp.
CCCTCAATTAATAACGCCGATATTTGAATTGAGGAACCATTATGATATTCAAGAAGTGCAGAGACATTTTGTTAAAGGAAAGCGAACTGGTACAAAAGATCGCTGTCCTGCAAACAATGATTCAAAACGCGGTTGTCGCGCGGGAATGGACCGATTTTGAGACCCATTTTCGTACAATGAACGACATGGGCGTTGAATTTGCCGCGCTGGAACGGGAACGGGAGGCTCTGTTCGCCGGACAGTCACCGGATTTGGGCGATGATAAGGGCCGTTTCTACGCTCTGGTTTCAGAACTTCCGGCAGAGCAGCGGAACGAGCTTACGGCAATTTACCGCAGCCTGAAACTTGAAAGCCTCAAACTCCGCATGGCCAATGAAACGCTGATGAGTTATATTTCCGAGGCCAGGGCTACCATAACCGGTTTTCTGGAAATCGCGTTTCCCGACCGGAACGGACGAATCTACACGCCGCAGGGAAGGCCGCTTTCCCACGATATGCGGAGCATGGTACTGAACCAGCGGATGTAAGGAGTAGAATATGACTTCAACTTTTATGGGATTGGAAATCGGCAAACGGGGCATACATGCCCATCAGCAGGCATTGCATGTTACCGGGCATAATCTTGATAACGCAAACACCGAAGGCTATTCCCGGCAGCGGATTGAGATGAGCGCATCAAGGCCGATTTATATGCCGGGTCTTAACCGCGAGGAAACGCCAGGCCAGATAGGGCAGGGCGTAGCGGTGGAACGGATTGAACGGATACGCGATCAACTGCTGGACCGGCGCATTGTGGCCCAGTCCTCCAACGAGGGCTACTGGAATGCCCGTGATCCCTATGTCAGCATGATGGAGCAGCTTTACCTTGAACCTGGGCAGAATTCAGTACGTTCAAAAACGGACGAATTCTGGGACGCGTGGCAGGAACTTTCCATGTTTCCGGCGGAGACCGCGCCTCGCACCGCGGTGATTGAACGGGGAAAGACACTCATTGACGGCATACACAACCGCTATCAGGGACTCAAAGGTCTGCAAACTCAGACCGATGGCGATATTGAACTTACCGTGATCCGGGTAAATGAACTTTCCCGCCAGATCGCCGGACTCAACCGGGACATTCAGCGTATTCAGGCACAGGGAGATAATCCCAATGATCTGATGGATCGCCGGGATCTGTTAGTCGATAAACTTTCTTCGATCATTGAGATAACTACCGACAACCGCGATCCTGAGGAATTCAAAGTACATACCGCGGGATTTGTTCTGGTGCAGGGGCAGATCGGGCGGCAATTTGATCTGAGAAAAGGAATCGACACCGAGGGCTTTGCCCATATTTACTGGCAGGATACCCAGCAGGAAATTCGCTTTAACAGGGGCAGTCTGGGGGCGCTGCTGGAACTGCGTGATGAAACCATCGCGCAGGAGATTCAGACTCTGGACAATATGACCATGAACTTCGTTGACCTCGTGAACGAAATACACCGCGAAGGTTATGGGCTGAACGGGGTCACGGGCCTTAACTTCTTTTCAGAATACCCCTTTGTTACCAATGTGAACGGCAATTATGACCGCTCAGGGGATGGCCTTTTTGATTCCAGTTACATCTACCGGATGAACGGACAAAACGCTCTGGAAGCCAATGCCCAGCCGGGCCTTGAGGGGGTGATTACCCTTTCCGCCGCTGACGGGGAAATCCAGGTTCCCTATTACGCAACCGACACGGTGAACGACATTGTAACGCGGATCAATAATTCCGGGGCCGAAGTAGTTGCCCGGCTTAACCGCGATGGAAGCCTATCGCTCAAGGGAACCCCGGCGGAAGCGGTAAACGGTACACGGGAAAATCCCGATTTTGTTATACGTCATGTTGAAGACTCCGGGTATTTCCTCACTGGTTACGCGGGGCTCCTCAATGCGTCAGGACCGGATGGCGCTTATAACTGGGCTCAGGCTGACGCGGTTGTTGCCCTGCGCGGCGGCGCGGAAAATTACGCCCTTGCCCCGGTTGCCCACCCTTCCGGCTGGATCGAGGTGAATCCCGCGCTGGCAAAGGATACGCAGTCTGTGGTGGCGGGCTTTGGCTTTAACGGCAGGACCGCCAATCCCGGAAACGGCGATGCCGCGGCAGCAATTGCCGCGATCAGAAATACGCCGGTTATGGTGGGTCGCCTTTCAACTTTTGACGACTATTTCGCCGACACTGTTGGCCGTATCGGCCTTTTGGGTGAACAATCAGGCAGGGCGCTGGAAACAGAAAATCTGATCATGAAACAGTTACGTGATATGCGGCAGTCAATTTCCGGCGTCAGTATTGATGAAGAACTGGCCAATATGATCCGCTACCAGCACGGATACAATGCCGCGGCGCGGTATATCACAACGGTGAATTCGATGCTGGATACGCTGATTAACCGGATGGGTGTATAAGTTAGGTGTAAGTTAGGAGGGTTTGCCGCCACCGCTTCGCAGTGGCGTTCGATATTATTCGCCGCTCACGCGGCGTAAACAGAGGTTATCTATGAGAAGAATATCAAGCGATATGCCGCACACTGACGTACAGTACTATGTACGGCGGCAGGAAGAGGCGCTTTCCAAAATGCAGTCAAAGATCGCCAGTGAAAGCAAAATACATCAGTTGCGGGATGATCCGCTGGCGGCTTCCCACGCGGTACGCTATGAATCTTACCTTGCCCGGCTTGAGCGTTTTGAAAAAAATACCCTGTACGCAAAGGATCATTACAACATCGCTTATTCCTACCTGAACGAGGCTGACAGTATACTGCAGCGGATACGCGAACTTGCGGTAACAGGAGCTAACGGTGTCTATTCATCCGATGATCTCAAGTTGATGGGTATGGAAGTGAATGAGCTTGTCAAAGAACTGGCGGCCCTTTCAAATACCGTTGGTCCGGATACAAGACCGGTTTTTGCCGGAGACAAGGCTTTCACCGAGCCGTTCCGCGTTGTGGAAGGCACTGTGGAAGGCGGCGGCGAAAATATGATAGTCAGGGTGGAATACCGCGGCGCGGGTGCTTCGCGCAGTACCGAGATCAGTGATAATACATACACGCCGCTTGACATTGGCGGCGGCGAGGCATTCTGGGCCGAAAAAATGCAGATTTTTTCCAGCGTAGACGCAACCGATTACCGGGTGAACACCTCCGGCGCGTTTTTTATTGACGGCGTTGAGATAAGAGTAGCCCCCGGTGACACCCTGCCCGCAATCGTGGCAAAAATAAATGATTCCCCCGCGCCGGTCAAAGCCTATGTTGATCCTGACAGCAGGGGCCTTGTTCTTGAAGGAACCAACGCCCACCTTATCCGCGCCGAGGACAAAGTAGGGCCTGACGGCAGCATTGAGACAGGCGCTCATGTGTTACGCGATCTGGGGATCATCCGGGGTAACATGGAGAACAACGCTCCCAACTGGAGCGTATCCGCCCGCGTGTCCGGCGGCTCCGTATTCGACATGGTAATTCGCCTTCGTGACGCAATGTTCCGGGGCGATCAGGATTTTATCGGCAGCCAGGGTATCGCCGGTATGGATTTGGCTCTGGGCAATATGATCACACGCATCGCCGAGATCGGCAGCCGCCAGGAACGGGCCGAAGAAGTTTGGCACAGACTCAATCAGGAGATTCCCTATGTAACTTCCAGCCTTATGCGGGAATCCGGACTTGATTACGCCACCGCAGCCACCGATTTAAGAATGATGGATTTTGCCCACAAAGCAAGCCTTCAGACCGCGGCGCGGATACTGCCGACAACGCTATTGGACTTTTTGAGATAGGACTTGTTCGGAAACTGAAGTTTCCGAACACTCTATAGGAGTAAAATGTGAAGGTTGCAACCAAGGCTTACGGACTGATTGACCTGGATGAACGTCAAAGAATTACCTTTCCCCAGGGACTGTTCGGTTTTGAAACACTGAAGGAATATGTGCTGCTTGACGCGGAACGCCAGCCCTTTTACTGGCTTCAGTCAATCGAAGTGGAGCAGGTGGCATTTGTGCTGGTAAATCCTTTCCTGTTCAGACCCGGCTATGAGGCAAACATCAGCAATGAAGAACTGGCCGAGATCGATATTAATTCGCCGGAAAAGGTATTGATTTTTTCGATTGTTACCATTCCGCCTGATGGCAGCCCCATGACCGCCAACCTTCAGGGCCCGCTGATCATCAACCGCGATACCAGAATAGGCAAGCAGGCTATTTTAACCGACACCCGCTGGAAAACAAAGCATGACATCATGGCTGAACTGGCTAATGCGGGGGCTTCATAATGCTCATACTATCCAGAAAAGTCAACGAGAAAATCATGATAGGGGATGAAATCTCCGTTTCCATTATCGAGATACGCGGCGATCAGGTACGGCTCGGCGTGGATGCCCCCAAAACAGTAAAAGTATTCCGTCAGGAAGTGTTTGACGCAATCAAGGCGGAAAATAAAGCTGCCGCAGAATCAAAAGCCGCGCTTCCCGAAGTGGACTTTGGCGGCGCGCGCCGGGAAGCATTGTAAGACAATTCATCGCCTGTCATACATAAGTTATCCGCAAAGATAGTTTTAACCCGTTACTTCGAAGCCTTCCTCAGTTATTGCAGTGACAATAGCTTCGATTGGCGCAATCGCGGGATCATACTTGAAAGATGCCGTTTTGTCTTTCAGGCTGACCACAATATCCGCAACACTGGCAATTGCGCTCAACGCATTGTTCACCGCTTTTACGCAATGCTCGCAGGACATCCCGTTTACATTTAATGTTTTCTGTTCCATGCGGATATAATAGCATAAAAAGGGGGATAAGGCTATGAATGTAGCTTTCACTTCAGCGAGGGTGGTATTTCATTGCCGTGAACACCAACCTGCGCATTCCGCAGTTTTCGCATTTCAAAGAGTATCCATATTCCGGTAAAGACAAAGGCAAATGCGTCTGAGACCGGCGCGGCGGCAACTACTCCCCACAGTCCCCATATTCTGCCGAAGATCAGCATACAGGGAAGGAGGATGATGCACTGCCGGAGCATGGAGAGAAAAATCGAAATTTTTGGGCGGCCTGTTACCACAAAGAAATTTGCCGAAATAATCTGAAAGCCGGTGAGCGGCAGCATGAGCAGCATGACCCGCATTGCCCAGGGAGCGAAGCGCATCAGCGCCGGACTGCCGTCAGGGGCGAAGATACGGATAAGCTGAACAGGGAAAAGTTGAGCCACCACAAAGCCAAAAATGCAGATTATGGTGGCCGCTACGACTGCCCCCAGATAAGTGCGCCGCACCCGGTCATAGCGTTTGGCCCCGTAATTGTAACCAAGTATTGGCTGCGCTCCCTGATTGATTCCAAAAATCGGCATGAGTATCAGCATCATAATCGCGCCGTTTATATTCATTCCCGACAGGGCAATGTCACCGCCATTGGATACTCCCAACGCTGCCGCGCCGTACCAGCCCATGCTCGTATTGTATAAAAGTTGTACCCCTGACATCAGGAATTGCAGCAGAAATTGTGATGAGCCAAAAGCCATGATCTGCATGGCGATTGCGGGTGATGGTTTGAATGAGCGGGGATTGAGCCGTATCACGGCCTTTTTACTTATGATAAAATTTAGTATATATATCGCGGAAGCAATCTGGGAACAAACCGTTGCCCATGCCGCGCCCCTGACTCCCCATTGGAATCCCAGAATAAAAATGGCATCCAGAATAATATTGAGAACCGCGCCCATGATCATCCCGACCATGGTGACGGTGGGAAAGCCCTGAGCGCGGGTACAGTGGGATAAACCAAAACCCACCTGAAAAAAAACAAAACCGTACAGGGTGATTCGGAAATAGTCCCGCGCATATCCCAGGGCTTCGCTGCCATCCTGTGCGCCCAGTATGGAAAGAAGCGGTTCAAGGAAAATAAGCCCCAGCGCTGTTATCAGAACTCCGGCTCCGCAGAGCAGAAAGAAACAGTGGGTCAGGGCATTCTCCGCTTCCTGCCGCCGCCCCTGCCCAAGCCGCATGGAGATCATATTGGCAGCGCCAATACCGAAGAGCATGGCAACAGCCATGCCAATGGTCATCAGGGGCAGAACCAGCGAAATGCCGCCCAGAGCGATCTCGTTTACTCCCTGACCAATAAAAATACGATCAACGACATTATACAGGGCATTGACCAGCATTCCGGTTATGGCGGGAATGGAAAAACGAAACAGCAGTTTACTGATAGGCTCAGTTCCAAGTCGGCCCGCGGCATCCTGTCCTTTGACAGCGCGTGGCTCGCCTGATACCGGTGTTTCAGCAGTTGGTTCTGACATTATTTTACACCTGAATCCCGATAGCCTCGCGGATGGATTCTACCAGAGTTTTTCTGCCGGGAAGATGACCGTTTAAGCCGGGTATTTCAATAACCAGCGGGTAATGCCCTGAGGCCTGCCACTGTGTCAGTAAATCGCCCAGCCAACTGGCAGTTCCTTCGGTCATTATAAGCACGCGGCAGCCACCTGCTTCGGGTAACGCGTCGGGCAACGCGGCTCCGGCGGCTTCATTCCAGCCTTCGGTGATCCGCCTGAATATCGAGACGGCTTCACCGGGATCATTGGCAGCGGCTCCCTCAATGCCAATAAAGCGAAAGGCCGTTACCAATTCCGCATCGCCCAGGAAAAAATAATCCACCCGAAAGTTACCTAGACGAACAGGATGAGCAGCGCTACGAGGAATCCCCAGAGACAGATACCTTCGGCAAGACCAACAAAGGGCAGGGCCTTTCCCGACATATCGGCGTTTTCGCTGATGGCTCCCATGGCCGCGGCTCCAATCCGTCCTACGGCAATACCGCCTCCCATACAGGCAAGTCCTACAGCCAGACCCGCGCCTATGTATTTCCACCCGACGGCCTGAGTGTTTTGGCCTGCTTCGTCTTCAGCCGCGAAGGACAGCGCGGCCGCACACAGCAGCACGCATACAAACAACAGTTTTCTTTTCATCTTAAACTCCTATTTCTTGAAACGGAAGGGAACGAACTCTACCCCCCGCTCAGTAAAAAATTTGCCAAAAAATTCGTAATATTGCAAGCGCAGTACCTGAATGGCGACAATCAGCCCTTCAAGCACGATGATGATGGTGTTTCCGATCAGCATCAGAAACAGCGCCGAAAGGGAACCGGTAAAGCCGCCTGAAAGAACCATTTCTTCCGAGAAACGGAACACAATGTACGCGAGTACCCCATGTGAAAGGGCGAATGCGCCAACCCTGAGAAAACTCGCGGTATTGGAAAAATAGGAAGAAGCGGTTTCCCAGACTTCCATCAATCCTTCCATGGCGAAGGTCCCGAAACTGTGTCCCAGCACCGGCCTTTTTCCGGTAATACCGCGCCAGATCACCGGGCCAAAGAGAATGAAGAGCGCGGGAATCGCGAGGCCCAGCACATCGAATGATTCAAAACGTCCGCCAAAAATACAACGCAGGCCAATAAATATGGCGTACCAGAAGAACAAAAGCCCCGCAAGCCCGGTCTTTGAGAACAGGGCCGCTTCATATTTTTTAAGTATAAAACAATTAAAAATATTGATAAATAGCCCCAGTGAATTGATAATTACCCCGATGCCAACGGTAAAGCCAAAAAAGTAAAACAGTTTTGTTACGCTGCCGCCTTTTTCAGCCAGCGGCAGGATGTGCAGTATCTGATCAACCGGATGTCCGGTAAGGGCCCCGGTTATCGCGCGGGTGGGGGCAGCCAGCAGATGTTCGACAGTAAATACTTCGCCGGTGAGGAACCCCATGATCATGGATGCCGAGCCAACGGCGATAAGGGGAGTGGAGAAACGGATGAATCTTTTCAGCGGCCCGCGTTTGCTTGCCAGGAGCCCGGCGAGAAACAATACAAAGCCCTGACCCATATCGCCAAACATGATTCCGAACAGAAACGTATAAAAAAATGCAACCAATGGCGTGGGATCAATGGTTCCGTACAGGGGCGCGCCATAGGAAAACACCATTCCCTCAAAACCTTTTACAAAAGCGCTGTGCTTGAGCGATACCGGAACTTTTTCATTGCCGTTGCGCACTTGGGGGATTTCATCGGGATTGTATGAACGTATGGCAACCCTGCCGCCCGAAAGCCGGGAAAGATCGCTGACCAGAGTCGCTACCATATCGCCGGGAACCCAGCCTGAAAGCCTGAAAATATTTTCCGTAGCGCTAAAATGCGCTTTGACCCACTCAATGGCAATGCTTAAACGGCAGGATGACGCAAGACGCTGTAATTCAGCGGCCAATGCCGCGCATAGCTGCTGCTTTTCATCCGCAATGTCCGCAATGTGTTCTTCAGTCTCAGAAAGCCGGTTTTCAAGGCCGTTGATCATTTCTGAGGGAATGCCCTTGTAACCTTCGGGTATGGCAATCGGTACAAACGCATGATTTGACAATTCGGAATCAAGGGCAAAGCGGCCCCTGCGGGAAGTAGCGGCAAGGATTCGCTCTCCCTCGCTGTCCAGGGCTATAACTACCGCCCTTTCTCCAAGTTTTTCCTTCAGATCCGGCTGCTCTCTGGGATCAAGCCTTCCCACCCTCAGCGACAGATACGAGAGATGATCCAGTTCGGAAAACGGCGCGTTTAAATTTGAAAAAGCCCGCGCTTCATTACAGGTTTCTATCAGCCGGCGTTTCTCCTGAATAATCGCGGTCTCCCGCTGCTGCAGGGATTCAATCGAAGTGCAGATTTCTTCGCTTAACGCTTCATCGGCAGCGCTGGCCGGGACGCTGTTATCATCCGGTTCCGGGAGAATGGTAATGTCCAAAAAATCAGCGCACGCGCGCAGCCGCTCAAGACGCTGCGCCATTTTTGAAGCGGCATCTCCTTCTTCGCCCGAAGATGATTTTGCTGCTTCCGGCGTGGTAAATTGCATTACCGCGCGGCGGCCCAGATATTCGATTACCGCGTCAACATCATTTTTGTGAACTGTAAGTTCCATACGCTTCATTTTACGCGGACGCAGCGTCATACTGGAACCTCCAATAAGGTAAACACATCGGCGCAGGACATACCCAGATCAATCCCTTCGGTAATGCTTGTCAGAATATCTTCTTCAAATTGTTTAAGTTTGATGTAACACGAAATAGCGCCGACAGCGAACGGAACATGATGAAAACAGCTCAGGGCCAGCCGGTACAGGTACTCTGAAGCGGCGTTCTGAAAATGCCGGGGGTCCACTTTCCACATTTCACCGTATTTTTCGGGGTTAAGGAATTTTTCCCATTTCCAGTCATTCCATGCGCTGCGGGTATCAAGCGGCTTGTCCAGTGACTTGTATGCGTCACGGGAAAGCGAAATGCCTCTGCCGTCTGAATTGGCGATTTGTATATCCATCAGATGTTCCGCGGCTTCGGCGGCGGATTCATTAAAATATGAGCGCAGGCGCAGCGCCCAGACGCAGTTTCGCAGCGATATTTCTTCGCACAGGATTCTCATTACAGAAGAACTATCTTCGCTGGACAACTGCCCAAGACTTACAGCCAGCTTTCGGTAATAGTGCATGTCCAATTCCGTTTCCACCGCTGTCAGATCAAATTTGCTGTCCGCGCTGATATTTTCTTTTAATACAAATTCGAATTCAGTGCCTGTTAGCATACGTTCAAGATCGGGAAAGAATTTAAATTTTATGGTTGAGAAACGTCCAAGGTTGGCGCAAACCGGGGCTGTTCTTTTTCCGGCGACAATGTAATGCAAACAGGTTTTCAGATCAGCGTATTCAAAGGAACGGAGCTGATGAACCAGAAGTTCGGGCGGTTCCTCGTATGAACTAATGACCGCAAGAATATGCCTGACCGCCCGGCTGACAATACGGGTCTCAAGATCGATTAACAGTTCGCGGCCCGGCAACTCACGGTGCAATTCAGGAAACACCAGCCGGTCAAGTTCTGAAAGCGAATGCAGTCCCGCCAGAATGGATATACGCTTGCCGACAAATGACTTGCTGATAATACCGCAAGCCTTGGCATACGCATAAGCCCGTTCTCCCGCATCCGGATTTGACATCTATGAGTCCCTCATAACAAGCTCTCCCAGCAGTGCGGAAAAACGGCTGGTGTTGGCGTTAAGCGATGAAAGTTTTTCATGATAAGCCTCAAGTTCCTGCCGGTACTGGTTTTGCGCCTGTTCTTTTATTTTTTGTAATTCAGCTTCGAGTTTTTCAGTCTCCCGGCGGCAGCGTTCGCCATAATCCGCGCGGTTCTGTTTTTCAGCCTCAGCCAGCCGCTTGTCGGATTCGGCTTGCGCGTCGTTCACCAATTCGGCGGCTTCGGCCTCAATTTCCAGCAGATGACCAAGAATTTCATCATCATTCATTTGGGTTAATCCAGAGCAACCAGTACATCTTCGTATTTACCGATTACCCTATATGCACTCTGGGGATCTTTCTGTGATTGAAGATCAATGTAGAACTGGGGATTTTCCAGTAATTCGGCAAGACGTTTCAGAATACGAAGATGGTCTTCGGAATCCTGTTGGGGAGCGACAATCATAAACAACAGATACACCGGTTCTCCGTCAAGCGCGTCATAATCAACGCCCTTGCGGGAGATCCCCAATACACCGCGCACCGCATCAACGGCATTGGTTTTTCCGTGGGGAATGGCGATGCCCTTCTGAATGCCTGTGGACATTTTCGTCTCACGTTCATACAGGGCTTCCAGCAACTCCTTCCGGACATTTTTCTTTTCGGCCTGGCAGTAATAGTCCGCCAACTCCTCAAAGGCCTCGTCCTTATCTTCCGCTTCCAAATCAACTTTGATGAATTCTGGCGGAAATACTTCTTGCACGAACATCAAAACCTCCCGGCTGAAACGTCTGTTTACTGTTCGACGTTCTCCGTTTCAGGAATAACCTCATCAATTATTATATCATTTTGTACGTTAAATTCCTCATCCAGCCAGTTGGCTCCCTGCCTTTCACCGGAAAGCTCCCTGGCCGCCTCTATAACCCCTGTTCCACCGGGAGTCCGGTTCAACAGGGCCAGTCCCAGGCTGATAATCAGGAACAATGAGCCCAAAATCGTGGTAGCCCTGGTCAGCACATTGCCCGAACGGGACCCAAAAGCCGAACCGCTGCCTCCGGCGAATATACCACCCAAACTATCCCCTTCCTCGGTTTGAATCAATACCAGCAAAACAAGCAGAATTGCCACAATAACGAAAAAAACCAAAAGCACTATACTGATAATACCCATCTGTCAAACTCCACCATGAAATATATGCCATTTTAGCAAAAAAGGAAAATGTATGCAATACTAAAAGAGACCCGCAAATTCTTTCGAAAACCCCGGCAATGGGACGGCCAGCGGCAGCGGCAAAAATCTGGATGAGTCTGCCTGCGGAGCCTCGTCCGGCCTTTCCCCCTATAACCGGGTATGTGTATTGGGAGTCTCCTCCGGCAGAGAATTCCAGACAATTTTTGCCGCTGCCGCTGACCGTCCCTACCGGGCTTTATTCGACACATAGCGGTCTTACACTATTTCGGGCATATATGGTGTCAGTCACCTTTTTTGGCCTGCTTACGAAAGCCGTCTGATAATTTTCTTTGCTAATTGCTCTTTTATTTCCCGGTGGCGTGGCACGGCTTCAGCCACTCCGGTCTTATGGTTCTTATACCAGTCATGGTCGCTGCCATGTCTGACAAAGACCGCACCATTTTTTTCTATTATTCTAATCAAATCAAGACGCTTCATACCGCAACTGCGATAGTACCTGTATGTTCAGGAACGGCGGATTGAATATCGTCAAACTGCGTAATATCACCGTAGAGCGAAGCGAGCATTTTTTCAAGTTCCTCAATACTATCCCCTTGTGTCCAATAATCGGGATATTGGTTGAGGTAGCCGATATATCCCCCTTCTTTTGCTTCCCAATAGGTATACGATAAATTCATATTGATAAGCATAACAGGGCCAGAATAATACTGCAAGAGACGGCAGGAACGCTGGCGGTCCAAAAATGGTGTCAGTCACCTTTTTTGGCAGCACCGCCAATAGCAGCCGAAAAAGCGGACTTTTCCCCTTGACAATTTCATCTGTAAGCGACATACTTCCAAACTATGAGCGTACAGAGCGTAGACCTCGACCATTATAATCACAAACCCTGTAAACTACAGGGCAATTTTGCGAAGCAAAATTGCCCATATCCCTCAGGCAACAGGCAACAGGCAACAGGCAACAGGCAACAGGCAACAGGCAACAGGCAACAGGCAACAGGCAACAGATTATAATCACTCTCTAACTGATCGTGTCAACTACCTGACAGCATATATTTCTCCCCATTTTAGGTATTTTATTTCAATTCTCACGCTTATTTATGGAAAAACACCGTCCGTATACCAATTGCGGTCGGGTTTTTATATGGTGCCTGGCACCAGTTTAATACTTTTAACTGAAAACTAAGGAGAAAAACATGAGTGAAGAACGGATACCTAAACGGGTAAAAATCGATGAAAAATGGTACAGAGCCGGAAAAGAAGCGGATGGGACGTTTATTTTTAAAGATGATTTAAATTATCATGGCAGTACTACAAAAATTGAGTATACTGCAAAAAAACCTAATCCGGTATTACATCCCAATTTTTTTCATATCTTTAATGCCAATGGCAGTCAGGTGGGAGAATTTTGGACTGAACCGAAGTCTTATTCAGGTTGTATTACTGATCTTGAAACTGAGGAGGGGGATGGTAATATTTCAGGTAACAGCAGTGACAGTTCAAGTTATGAAGCATCGTCAAGACCTGAAAGATCAGATTGGTCGTTTGTTATGGCTGCTATCTTATTTTTGATTCGCCCGTTTATTGAACTTTTTACGACCGGTTTTTGGACAAAATATTTTGCTTGGCGCAAGGATTGGTGGCGTACATTGGGTAGTATGCTCCTTTTCTATTTTGTACTTGCTTTGCTTGGGATACTTGGCAGTGATAATGTTGTTGTTATGATTGTTTTTTTAGTTCTTCCACTGATACCAATTGTAACTGTTTCTATCAGCCGTGTACGTGATGCCGGTAAGCCCTGGTGGTTGGCATTAATCCCTGGCGTCAATTTTATCTTATGCGCGTTTTTCCCAAGTAAGGATTGAGGAAAACCTATACATTCGGCGACGCAAAAGTAGCTCGGTACGCAAAAGGGTGACTGACACCATTTGGGAAGAATGAACCACAGAGGACACGGAGGAAGAATAATATTTCTAATTAAGACTCCGTGAACTCTGTGGTTAAATATTCTTATAGGTAACGCAAAGATAGCCGCTACTAAATTTCCTAAGGTGAACCGTAGGTTCACCAGTGGTGTCTTGACTGGGACCCCACGGCGCACACGTCCCTTAAATGAAAACGGGCAGATTAAGCAGAAGCAGAAGCTGCAAGGTGATCCCGTACCACTGCCAGCAGATATTGTTTATCGAGAACCTTGTCCCTCTTTCATTGTTTATACCAATTTGTGATATTTTTCAAATAACTTGTATTTTTTTCACAATTAATCATCAGATTATCATCAGAATCTTTGGGAAAGCGGTGATGTTTTCTTATTTTCTGTACATACATTCGTTGAATGTAAAAATCTTAAACAGTCGCCCTGCATAGGGCAGGGTGACACAAGAAGGATTGTATATGAAAAAACACAGCTTCTTCAAACTTTTGGGGCTTTTTGCTCTAATTGTGGCAATCGGGTTCTCAATGACGGCCTGTCCGCATGAGACACCCAATCCCGGTAACATCGACCAGGGTAACATCGACACAGGCAATACCGGCCAGAGTAATACCGACACAGGTAACACCGACCAGAGTAACATCGGCCAGGGTAACACCGGCACTGGTAACGCCGACACAGGTAATGCCGGCCAGGGTAACACCGGCACTGGTAACGCCGACACAGGTAATGCCGGCCAGGGTAACACCGATACTGATAATACCGACCAGGGTAACACCGACACTGATAATACCGACCAGGGTAATACCGACACTGATAATATCGACCAGGGTAATACCGACACTGATAACATCGACCAGGGTAACACCGACACTGATAACATCGACCAGGGTAACACCGATCCTGTTGTCCCGGACGTAAACCTATTCGAAGGAACATGGAGCGGTTATAATAACAGTACCACCATGATATATACACTGACATTTGTCAGCGACGGAACTTGGACAATAAGTCCGGCTCTCGGCATGGGTAATGGTGATACGGGTACTTATACTTATGAAGATAAAGTGGCAACTTTATTATCCGCCAACAGCACTGAAATTGGTACACTCACCATTGGAGTCGATGGAAAACTGTCGGGGGATCTTAAAGGGGTTTCCGGTTCTTCGATTGATAATGCCGGTAAATTAGGCGGAGGCATACTCGGCGGCCTTGGAAAACTATAAAACGTGAATGCTGACGGCGGTGCGGGTATGCCTGACACCGCCGCCTCATTGGGGGATTGGTCACGTATGTAACAAAAAACGGTGACTGTGCAGGCGGATTCCACCGCCTTGAAACTGAAATGGAAAAAAGCTATAGTGGGGAGCGTATCGGAGGGTAGGCCAGTGGTTAAGCCGCCAGTTTTGGGAACTGGCTGTCGGGGGTTCGACTCCCCCCTCTCCGAATAAAATACTATTAAACCGTGTAAAATTCTTTGCAACCAAAAAAATATTGACAGCCGACAAACTGGGGGATTCGAACCGGAGTGCTCCTGGATTTAAGTCAAGGCGTAAGCCTTGAGTAGAGAAGCTGGCACAGGATGTGACAGGGAGCGCGAAGGCGGCCTGGAAGCGCAAAACAGGATGTTGAGCGCTGGAAGGCGACTCCCCCCTCTCCGAATTTACCTGTTATCCCGGTTGCATAATCTTTCTATTTTTGCTATAGTTTACGCTGTAATCGGGATTTTGCGCCCGGCTGCCAAAACCGGGCCGGAGTAGAAGGTGCAGAACAGGATTTTTGGACAATTAAGCTTTCCCATAGCCGCTGTGCGGGTAGTTGCCCCCCTGAGTGTATGCCGCGTCCATTTCATTCTCCTCGCAGCTATAATCGTACTACTTATTAGCCGCCGGTAGGGCGCGGATTTCCTTTTCAGGAACAACCCGCAAGACCTTGCCGGATTTCTCAAGCAGTGAATGGATAGGCCATTCAGGGCTTGATACAGGAGGAACCAATGACTGAGAGAGAAAAACGCCGCATACGGGTTTTTGACACCACTTTGCGGGACGGCGAACAAGCGCCGGGATGCAGCATGAATCTGCCGGAAAAAATCGAAGTGGCAAAGCGGCTGGAAAAGCTCGGAGTTGACATTATCGAAGCGGGTTTTCCCATTTCAAGCCCCGGCGATCTTGAGTCAGTAAGGGCCATTGCTGGGATTGTCAAAAATTGCGCCGTGGCGGGGCTGTGCCGCTGCCTTGAAAAAGATATTGACGCGGGGAAAGAGGCGCTGGCAAAAGCGGCAAGCCCCCGGATTCATGTGTTCCTTGCCACCTCGCCGGTTCATATGGAATACAAACTCAAAATGACACCGGAGCAGGTGCTGGAACACGCCGTGGCTTCGGTAAAATATGCGAAAAAATTTTGCAATGATGTTGAATTTTCCGCTGAGGACGCTTTCCGCAGCGATCCCGATTTTGTGTGCAAGGTGTTCGGCGAGGTGATTAAAGCGGGCGCGCTGACGGTGAATTTTCCCGATACGGTGGGCTATGCCATGCCCGCTGAATTCGGCGAGCGTATCCGCTATATAAAAGAGCATACTCCGGGCATGGAAAAAGCGGCCCTGTCAGTACACTGCCACAATGATCTGGGCTTGGCCGTGGCCAACAGTATCTCCGCCATTGCCAATGGCGCGGATCAGGTTGAATGTACGATCAACGGAATCGGCGAACGGGCTGGCAACGCATCGCTGGAGGAACTGGTGATGGCGCTGAAGGTACGGCACGATCTTTTTTCCGCAGAAACCGGAATCGACAGTACCCAGATTTATTCCGCAAGCCGCCTGGTGACACAGGTGACTGGGGTGAAAGTGCAGCCGAACAAGGCCATTGTCGGCGATAATGCCTTTGCCCACGAAGCGGGGATTCACCAGCACGGGGTTCTGGCAAAACGGGAAACCTATGAAATTATGACACCGGAGTCTGTCGGCATTACGCCTAACCGCATGGTGCTGGGAAAACATTCGGGCCGCCATGCTTTTGAGGAACGCCTGAAAGATATGGGCCTTAGCGTTGACGCTGAAACCTTAGATAAAATTTTCGCCGAATTCAAAAATCTTGCCGACAAAAAGAAAGTGGTCAGTGACCGCGACATTGAGGCGCTGGTAATGGATAAGGCGGTTTCGGTTCCTGAAACATGGAAGCTGGATCATTGGGCGGTAAACACCGGCTCGGCTCTTGGGGCATCGGGCGTTATTCGCTTGCAGCACAAGGACGGCAGACATGAGAAACTGGTTTGTCTGGGAGACGGCCCCATTGATTCGATCTTCAAGGCGATCAACCAAATTATCGGCAAGGAGCCGGAACTTGAGTTATACGAAATTGGAGCTATCACCGGCGGCTCGTCTTCGCAGGGTGAAACAATGGTAAAAATAGCGATGGACGGACGGCGCTGGAACGGACGCGGGGTTTCCACTGATGTGATAGAATCTTCGATAAAGGCGTATCTCGCGGCGGTGAACGCGATGGAATGGGATTTAACGGACAGGGAATAATGGAAATAATGACCGGCATGAAATGTGACATTGAGATACTCGACACTTCTTTGCGCGATGGGGCGCAGGGCGAAGGAATTGTATTCTCGGTGCGGGATAAACTTGCCGTTGCCCAGGCGCTTGATGAACTGGGTGTCGCGTGGATCGAGGCGGGAAATCCGGGGAGCAATCCCAAGGATTTGGAATTCTTCCGCCTTGCGCCATCCCTTAAATTGAAACACGCCAAACTCTGCGCCTTTGGCTCAACCCGGAAAAAGGGAATAAAGGCGGCTGATGACGGTCAGCTTCGCAGTTTGCTTGACGCGGGAACTGAAGGCGTAGTGATTTTTGGCAAAAGCTGGGACTTGCACGTAACAGATGTACTGCGGGTTGAGCTTGAAGAAAACATTGCCATGATTGCCGAAACCGTGGCGTTTCTCAGGGCCGAGGGCCGCGCGGTGATTTATGACGCTGAACATTATTTTGATGGCTGGGCCGCCAATCCCCAATATGCCCTTTCTACGCTAAAGGCCGCGACAGATGCCGGCGCTGACCGTATTGTGTTATGCGACACTAATGGCGGCAGTTTTCCCGATGCTGTTATCGCCGGGGTAAGGGCAGCCTCGCAGTCGGCGGCTTTGAAGCAGGCCGCTGTTTTGGGAATTCATGCGCATAACGACTGCGGTCTCGCGCTGGCGAATACCATTGGCGCGGTGCAGGCGGGCTGTGTTCATGTGCAGGGGACGCTGGCCGGTTTTGGGGAACGCTGCGGCAATACCGCGCTGGCAGCGCTCATTCCCAGTCTGGAACTCAAGCTGGCCCTGCGCTGCCTGCCTGAGGGCAAGCTGGCCCGCATTGGCGATCTGACGCGCCGGGTGGCGGAGATCGCCAATGTTTCAATCAGTGATGATATGCCCTATGTGGGAGCGCACGCGTTTTCGCACAAGGCGGGAATGCACGCTGACGGGATTCTGAAAGTCAGGCGCTCGTTTGAGCATATTGATCCCGCGGCAGTGGGCAATGACCGGCATTTTTTGATGAGCGAAGTCGGCGGCCGTTCGGCGATTGCCGAGCGGGTAAAAAAAATCGATCCGGCAATTACCAAAGATCATCCGGTTATCGCCGCGTTATCTGAAAAACTTAAAAGCCTTGAAGCCGAAGGCTGGGCCTTTGAGGGAGCGGACGCGAGTTTTGAAATTCTGGTCAGGCGGGAACTGGGCAAGTACAAGCCCCTGTTTCATATTGAGGCCTACCGCGTAATGAGCGAGCATCCTTCAGGCGGGGCGATTGCCTGTTCCCACGCGTGGGTAAAGGTGCTGGTTGAGGATCAGTACGAGATCGCCGCTGCCGAAGGAGACGGGCCGGTGAACGCGCTGGACGGCGCGCTTCGCCGGGCACTGACCCGCTTTTTTCCCAATCTGGCAAAAATGCGGCTTGATGATTACAAGGTGCGGGTAATTGACGGCAAAGACGCGACCGCCGCACAGGTACGGGTTCTGATCGAATCCACCGACAGCCAGCGAAGCTGGAACACGGTGGGAGTTTCAGCGGATATTATCGACGCGAGCCGCGCCGCGCTGGTGGATTCAATCGAGTATAAATTGATAAGCGACATGGAGAAGCATAATGAATCTTGAAGCGTTTGTACTTGGCTGCGGGGGCATGATGCCCCTGCCGAACCGTCATTTGACATCCGTGCTGCTGAGGCGGGAAGGGGAGTTGTTTCTGTTTGACTCAGGTGAGGGGACTCAAGTATCCCTGCGCCGGCTCAATCTGCGCTGGAAAAAAATTTCTGTCATTTTTATCAGCCATACCCATGCTGATCATGTAACGGGCATTCCCGGCCTCTTGATGCTTTCATCACAGGTTGACCGCGATGATCCCCTGTACATCATCGGGCCACCGCGCATAGCAGAATATATCGAGACCAGCCGCCGCGTTCTGGATATGTATATCAATTACGAGATTGTGGTGCAGGAAATTACCGGGCCGGGCATTGTGTATCAGGGTGACGGGTTTCATGTGCGCTGTTTTCCCCTGCGGCATACCAAGCCCTGTTACGGTTATACGCTGGAAGAAGATATACGTCCCGGCGAGTTCCACCCGGAAAAAGCCGAAGCGTTAAATGTTCCAAGGGGGCCGCTGTGGGCGCGGCTCCAGAGCGGAGAAACAATTACGGCCGCGGACGGCAGAGTTGTGCGGCCGGATCAGGTGCTGGGGCAGCCCCGCATGGGCAGGAAATTTTCGTTTGTTACCGATACACTGGCTTTCCCCGAAATAGCGCCGGAAGTCACCGGCTCTGATCTGTTTGTCTGCGAAGGAATGTTCGAGCAGGAACTGGCCGAGGACGCGCACGGCAAAAAACACATGACCGCCGAAGAAGCGGCCCGCATTGCCGCCGCAGCCGGTGATATAAAAAAACTCGCCCTGATTCACTACAGTCCCCGCTACACCGAGTACGATCTTAAAAAGGTTTTGAAAGAGGCCCAGGCCATATTCCCCGATACGGTACTTACACGTGATAGGGCGGTATTCCCTATTGAATATATAGATTAAATTATGGAAGGAGGTTCCCCTCTTGGAAACCTCAACCGACTGAATAAAATGAAGGAGGTTCCCCTCTTGATAACGGTACAGAATCTTTCAAAACGCTATGGAACAGTAGCGGCGGTACAGGATGTTTCCTTTTCAGTAGGAGCGGATCAGGTGCTGGGTTTTCTCGGCCCCAATGGAGCGGGAAAAACCACTATCATGAAAATACTCACCGGCTTTCATTATCCCTCAAGCGGAACTGCGCTGGTGGATGGTATTCCGGTTGAAGATGATCCGGTCGCGGTAAAAAAACGGATCGGCTATCTGCCTGAAAATGTTCCGCTTTACGGCGATCTCACCGTTGATGAGTACCTTGCCTTTGTCGCCGAAGCGCGGCTGATTCCATTGCAGGATCGTCAGAAAGCCATTAACGCAAGCCTTGAAGCCTGCGGCCTTACCGCGTACCGTGGCCGGAAAATCGAAACCCTTTCAAAAGGCTATCGCCAGCGCACCGGCCTTGCCCAGACCATTATTCATGATCCGCCTATTCTGATTCTTGATGAACCAACCAGCGGCCTTGACCCAAATCAGATCATCGAAATACGTTCCCTTATCAAGGAATTGGGCAAGCGAAAAACCGTAATTCTTTCCACCCACATTTTACAGGAGGTCGAGGCGGTTTGCTCTCAGGTACTGATCCTCAATGAAGGCCGCATTGCCGCTCAGGGAACAGCGGAAGAAATTGCCAGCACCATGAAAGGCGGAGACACATGGGAACTGATACTCAAAGGCACGGATACGGCAAGCATCCGTAACAGGCTTTTGCTGTTCGGCGGCGAGATCAGTATCGGCGAGGCGGAAGAGGCCTCAGATGGTACTGTCAGGGTGAATTTCTTTATTCCCGCTTCAGAGTCCCGAAATATATCCGCCGGGGAGAAGATTTTTGACTGGGCGGTGGCTGAGGGTCTCAAGATACTTGGCATGAGCCGGAAAAGACTCAGCCTGGAAGATATTTTTGTCAAACTTACCGCCGAAGAACGAAGCAGTAAGCCGCTTTCCGCCGGAGAAAAAGGAGACGCATGATGCAGTTACTACCCAAACGCGCGCTTGCTCTGGCGCGGAAAGAACTGGTTTCGTATCTCAATGCCCCGGCGTTTTACGGAGTGGCGGTCTTTTTTCTGCTGTTCTGTTCATTGTGGCTGTTTTTTTTCCAGCGCTACTTTGCCCTGAATACGGCAAACCTGCGGCCCTATTTTGCCATCTTTCCCCTTGTTTTCATTTTGGTGATTCCGGCGCTTACCATGAAAAGCTGGGCTGAGGAACGGAAAACAGGGAGTGTGGAACTGCTCCTTACCATGCCCTTTTCCGAATGGGATCTGGTGCTGGGAAAATTTCTTTCCGTGTTTGCCTTGCTGGCAATGATGCTGGTCCTGACCATACCCATGCCCCTGAGCCTCCTTTCACTTGGGCATTTTGACGGCGGGGTGATTGTCTGCGAGTATGTGGGAGCGCTGCTGCTGGGAGCTTCGGCAATAGCATTGGGGTTGCTGCTTTCATCCCTTTCAAAAAATCAGGCGGGAAGTTTTTTGGGAAGCGCGGTAGCGCTGTTATTCGTAATGCTTGTCAATCAGCTCGCTTTTGCCTTTAACCTTCCCCAGTGGCTTGCCACGGCAGTCAACTATATTTCGCTTTCCTTTCATTTTGAAAGTTTCTCCAGAGGATTGATAGATACCAGAGACATTGCCTTTTTTGTACTCAGTACCGCGCTGTTTCTGTTTATCAATACCCGCGTTATCCTGTTCAGGAAATGGAGTTAGCATGAAACGTTGTTTTATGTTCGATAATAATGTGCGGCGCACCAATAAAGTTGGCGACAGCCGCACTATATAGAGGTTAGGTATGACCAGAAGACAAACAGTAACAATAACAGCGCTGTCAATAATCGCCTTTGTTCTGGGACTCCTTGTTGCCGGAAGGCTGTGGTTCCGTCTTGATCTCACCAGAAACAGGGCTTATACGATCTCTCAGGCTTCACGGGAACTGTACGCTGAAATTCCGGAACAGGTACGGATCACCTACTATCTTTCGGATAAATTAAAGACTGTCCATCCGCTGCCCGGAGAAATTGTTGATCTGCTGCAGGAATACGCCGCCTATTCACGGGGGAAGATTCGCCTTAGTGTTCGTGATCCCGCAAAGGCCCGACTTACTGAAACGGTGGAAAAGATCGGCATTATGCCTCAGCAGATACAGAGCGTAGAGCAGGATCAAACCAGCGTAAGTACCGTATACACCGGAATAGTTATTGAATATCTGGATCAAGTCGAAGTGCTTCCGGTGGTATTCTCCCTTGACACCCTTGAATATGATCTTACCTCCCGAATCCGCTCTCTGGTGCGGGGCAATGAGCGGCAGTTAGGTGTCATTGTAACGGGTAACCCCCAGCGCTGGAGTGAAAATTACGGGTATTTGATGAACTCTCTTACCCTGGCCGGTTACCGGATCAGGCTGCTGACTCCCGGTATGGATATTCCCGATACTCTGCCGGTGCTGGCTGTGCTGGACGGAGTCGAATCCCTTGACGATGCTGCGCTATACCAGATCGATCGCTATATACAGACCGGAGGAAAAGTTCTGTTTACCGTAAAGGGAGTTCATGTCGACATCCAGGATACACTGGAGGTAAGGTTAGTCGAAGACAGGGGACTGCTTGCGATGCTTTCATCCTATGGAGTTACGGTGCTGCCGGAGATAGCGATGGATCGTTCCGCCCTGACTATGCAATACCAGACCAGAATGCCAAACGGAGCCTTACAGTTACGAATAACCAGAAATTACCAATGGATCAGGGTTTTGGAAGAAAACGGCAATCCGAAACATCCGGTGAGTTCCCGTTTCGGCGGAGTGGATATGTTTTGGGCCAGCCCGCTTGAATTAAATCCGCCGCCGCAGGTAGACGCGGACTTCCTTTTTACCAGTACCAATGAGGGCTGGTCAATGCGGGAACCATTTTATACTGATCCTTCCGCTCCTCCCTACTTTTTTGAAAAGGACGCGGCGGAAACAAAAGGCAGAAAAATTCTGGGGGTAAGCCTCAGCGGACTATTCCCTTCATGGATGCGGGACAAACCAAAACCTGTTCGTGAGGATATTGAAGAAGAACTTCCCGGTATGCCCGCCGGGACCAAACCGGCGCGCCTTATAATTATCGGCGATACGGAGTTTGCCACTTCATTCATGGGTGTTTCAGGCGGGCAGCTCAACCTTGACTTCCTGCTCAAAGCCGTTGACTGGCTGGGCAATGACGATGACATTATCGGAATCCGCAACCGCGATTCCCGGTCAGGACGGCTTGACCGTATCATCGATCCGCTCAAGCGGAGCAGAGCCATGCTCACTGCCCAGGTTACCAATATAGTATTGATGCCGCTTGTGGTTATCATTGCCGGTATACTTATTGCCCTCAGGCGCAGATCAAAGGCCCGGCTCCATACCGGTAATTCCGGTTCCGATATAAAGGAGAATCCAGATGTTGTATAAGAAACAAACAAAAATCCTTTTATCAATTATCGCGGCCCTGATACTGGTGTATGTACTGAGCATTATTTTTGAACCTGAACGCCGTGTTTCCAGGTCCGCGGCCTTTACCTGGCTGGAGCCGAAACTGAAAGATCAAGTCGACCGGATCAGAATCATCAATTCCGGTGAAACCAAAGAATTTGTTATGAGAAATCACGAGTGGTTTGTGGTGTATAATGGAAGGGAGTATCCTGCCCGGCAGTTTCGGATTGAAGATTTTTTAAGTATATTTACCCAGCGCGCGCAATATCCGCTGCGGGCTTCAACCGCTTTTTCCCATGAACGGCTGGGGCTTACGGAAGCCGCCGCTTCCCGCATTATTCTGTCAGGCGGTGTAGGACTTCCCCTGCTTGATCTCCTCATTGGTCAGGGAGATTTAACCGGACAGAATGTTTATTTGCGCAGGCAGGGACAGAACGATGTCCGTTCCGGCGAGGACCGGTTTACGGCCTACATGACAAGCCCCCGCAGCTCATGGTACAGCCTCCGGTTTTTCCCTGAAAGCGAAGGCGGCAGACTGGATGTGGACGGCATACAGCGGGTGAGGATCATTACGCAGACAGATACCGGAACAGTGACGCAGGTCTTTACCCGCAGCGGCAGGGAGTGGACTTTCAGCGGTTTGGATATTGCGAATCCCGATATGAACAAGGTTGATACCTATATCCGGGGAATCCTCTATACCGAAGGGGATGATTTTATTGATTTCATTGATGCCGGGGATCAGATGTTTTCAGACAGCCGTATTGAACTGGAATTCGGGAATGGTACGCAAACAATAATCCGTCTGAGTCCGCCTGATGAAAACAACCGCCGCTACGCGACTATGTCAGGGGCATGGTATGTGTATTCCATTCCCGGCTGGGTCAGCACGCGGCTGTTCAGGGACGCTGAATTTTTCGAGAAAGATTAGTTTGGCTGGTCTATCAGACTGTTGTTTTTCTGCTGATAAAAGCCCGGTATTTTTCAGGGTCGCTCTTAAATGCCACAATGGGGGATTCCGGGTCAAGCAATGCCCGTTCAAGGGCTTCGCTGGCTTCAAACATCAGCCGCTGCGCGTCAACGATTCTACCGGAACGGGATGTCAGTCCCATACAGAAATCTCTTCTGGAGAGAGAATATTTGTTCACTATACGGCTGTGAAAATCTTCGGAAGCGGCGAATCCCTTTTCAAGATCAATGCCGGGGCAGATAACGGTAAGTCCCTGTTTGCCCTTTTCAAAAATATGTTCCCGCCGGGTAAAGAAACGTACCGTATCAGCGGCTAAGCGGTTATACGTGTTATCGTCAATCTCCAGTTTGGGTCCCATCATGATCAAGACCATATCCTGCTCACCGGTAATGCAGAAGTGGAGTTCTGAATTAAGCCGCTCGGCAGTATAATCCTCCCAGCCGGTATTGCTCCGGGGTGAGTACAGGCCCTGCGGACTGTCCGCACCCTGTGTTTCTGTTACGGGAACATCTTCCACAGGAACATATTCGGCAGGCGGCGGAGTTTCCGGCTCCGCAATATCGCTTTCGGCCTCAAAACTGAACGGCTGGACCGGCGGTTCAGTTTCATCATCCTGCTTGCTCTGGAAATAGCGCTTTTTGCCTCCGCCCCGCAGTGACTCTACCAGCAGGGTGAAAAAAGCCAGCATCAGGGCCGCCAGAATAAAAATCAGGGTCCGCTTCAAAATATTTGACAGCAGCTCATAATCCAGAGCGCCGGCTACAGCCTGAATATTAACATTTCGCAGCCCCTGAATCCGCAGCGGAAGATGCAGTGCGTCGCGTGAAAAATCAAAACGGTTTTTGAAACGGGGTGAGCTATTCACCCAATAGATCGCCTCTCCCGGCACTTTCTCAAAAGCGTATTCACCGTTCGGGCCTGAAATGATCAGTCCCTCAAGGGTAATGGTTCTGGCAAGGGCATCCTGGATAGTTCTGATAAAAGCCTCATCCATAAAACCCAATACACCGGCGGAGACGGCAGTATCCGCAAGATCAAAAAATTCCTGTTCCGCGATAAGCCTGCGCCGCTCTATACTGGTATACACATGAACCGCCGCCCAAACCAGCGCCGCAAGATATATTGCAATGCAAATGGTAGCGATAACAGCGCTTACCACGGAATATTTTCTGGAATCATTCTGACTCATGAACTTATTATACACGGTTTTGCGATAATGTGCTAGGATTTATCAGAGTAAAGCTATGAGTATCAGAGAATATTGTCTGCCGGTTGGCTGGTATCCCCGAAATCCTGATGAAATTGCCCGTTTTTTGGCGGATTTTACGCCCGGCAGCAGTCATGTTGCCGGCAGCCGCGCTGCCATTGCCCCCCATGCGGGCTGGTTCTATTCAGGCCGCATAGCTGCCAGAGCCGCCTCCTCCCTTGAACGGGATGCGGAAACAGTTATTGTCATGGGCGGCCATTTACCCGGCAAAAGCCCGGCGCTTTTCGCGCTGGAGGACGGGGTTCACACCCCATTGGGGATCATGCCCATTGATACTGATTTGCGGGACGCGCTCATGGGGAAACTGGCCGGGACCGGGGATCGCTACAGCGACAATACCGTGGAAGTGCTGCTGCCAATGGTACGGTTTTTCTTCCCCGATGCCGCGCTCCTGTGGCTCAGACTCCCCGCTGATGATACTTCGTTTGAAGCGGGAAAAACCATTGCCCATACACTTGCGCGGATGGGCCGGAAAGCAGTTGTACTGGCATCCACTGATTTGACTCACTATGGAAGGAATTACGGTTTTTCGCCGCATGGATCAGGCCCTGCCGCCCTGCAATGGATGAGCGAAGTCAATGACGCGAATTTTATCCGGGCCGTGGAATCAGGCGATCCCGCGGCTGTACTGGATCGGGCTGAACAGGATCGCTCAAGCTGTTCCGCCGGGGCAGTGCTGGGTGCGCTTGGGTTTGCCGAAGCAGCCGGGGCAGGCCCTGCCCGGATGCTGGAATACGGCACAAGCGCCGATGCTGCGGTGCGGGAAGGGGAGGAGTGCCCTGATTCTTTTGTGGGGTACGCGGCCTTTACGTTTGGTAATTCTATCGGCTGATGCGGCGTAAACTTATAACCCGTCAGGCAGATTCGTTATTCCTGATTTTTTAAGATGGTGGATATAATCAGCCAAAACCTGATCGAAAACGGCAATGTGTGAAACTATCCAATCCCGCAAAAAATGGACTAAATCTTGCGGAACGCCGTGCGCGCCGCTCTCAAATTTTTTGCTTTCTTCGATAACCTTTTTGGTAAAACTCGCGTGCTGTTCTTTTTGTTCCGCGATTCTTGGATAATGTATATGCTCCATGATTTTTTCCTCGGTGGAAAAATGCTCAAGCACATAGCTCACCAGCGCGTGCAGGGTTTTTATAAATTGCTCATGCACAGCATTCTCACCGTAGCGGCATCTCTCGTACAGCTCGTTGGTAAGAGAAAATAAATGTTTATGCTGTTTATCTATTATTTCTACGCCCAGAACATACTTGTTTTCCCAGGGAATAAATTCCAAAATTCCCTCCTTTTTATATTTAGTAATTCTTTAATTATAACACAAAACGATTTCAAATACAAGTGAATTTATGACAAAACTTGGTATTTTGTCATTTCAAGTGAAATAAGGAGCCATAGGAAACAAGAAATAAGCTACTTTTTGACAAAATCATTTTTCAACGGTATTATAAGTAGGGCCGTGTTCAAAACCGTATCCAATATGGCTTATGTGAAAGAATATGTCGAGCAAGCTGTTTTGGAAGAACAAAAACAGGTAAGTACCGGGCAAAACACGGCAATAAGGAGTGCATAAGGCAACGCCGGAGGCATTGTTCGGAATGTTGGTAAAAACACATTCGTTGAATGTGAAAAATTAAACTGTTATCCATAAGTAGATCGGGTAACAACAATAGAGGAGATTGTTATGAAAAACACAATCAACGCATCGAAGATACGGCTGTTCGGCATTGGCGGCATGGAGGCCGCTGTAACCAAGCAAACCCTTCAGGGGTTTGGTGGAGTTTTGTCTGTGGCAAAACTCCAAGCTAAAAAATCAGCATGG
>JAIRUN010000085.1 GCA_031254365.1 Treponema sp.
AAATCCAGAACTATTGAAATCACCATTGGCAGCAGACTCAGTATCAGGAACAGAATACCCAGAAAGGTTCGCTGGGCGAAAAATGCCCACCAGCAGGTGGCGGCGGCAAAAGGCAGGGCAAGGATGGCAAGCCCGGACAGAACAACCGTATACCAGCGGGTGTGATGAATAAAAATATATTTAACGAAAAGGGGAATGCCTGTGGCAAGGGCTGTCCAGAGCAGGGGCGGTAATACCAGCAAAAGGGGAGAGCCCATCGCGCTCCAGCCGATAGACCGCAGCGCCGCGCCGGGAACGAGCCACAGCAGGATAAAGCCGGAAAAATCAGAATGACCGGAAAAAAGTCTGAATACAATAAGCAGGAGATATACCGCCAGGGGGACGAGAACCGGCAGACTTACAATATCCACGAAGCTGCTTACCCAGCGGGAAAACCCGAAACCGCCCGGACTGACCAGTGATCCCAGCAGGAACTGAAAAATCGCGGTGATGCTGCCCAATAGCAGCGCCCAGACGCCTCCGCCGCTCTCGCCACAGGAAATTGAACGTCTGAAAAGATAAAACAGGGGAACCCACAACAGGCAGAAAAGGCTCATGCTTTATTTTAACGCAGGAAGCGCTCAGGCGCAATCACTCCGCCGGTATTTCTTCATACTGGTATACCTTGTTTCTGCCCAGTTCTTTCGCGATATACAGCGCTCTGTCGGCTCTTGAGAAGAAAATATCAGCCGAGCTGTCTTGGGTGGGTAATTGCGTATTAACGCCGACGCTGATTGTTATTTTGGTAATTGATCCGTCTGTGCAGGGTATCTCTTTATTTCCGATGTTTTCGTGTATCTGTTTGGCAACTTCCATAGCGCCATCAGCTTCCGTGTTTGACAGCAGTACGACAAATTCCTCACCGCCCCAGCGCGCGAAAAAGTCAGTCGTGCGCCTGAGCGTTTGTGAAATAACTTTTGCGATGGTCTGTAGTACCACATCGCCCTGAAGATGTCCGTATGTGTCGTTATAGTATTTAAACCTGTCCACATCTATCATCATAATGCTGATGGGCGATTGTTCCCTGATGGCTCTTCTCCATTCTGTACGCAACTGGTTGTCAAAGTTACGCCTGTTGGGTATATCAGTTAATTGATCCATCATGCTTAACCGCTCTATGGCGCGGATTTGATTAACTATTTGAATCTGATTGCGAATTCTCAGTTTCACAGTTCCGGCGCTAAAAGGTTTGCTGATGTAATCTCTGGTTCCCAAGGCCAGGGCTTTTTCTTCATCCGCCGCGCTGTTAAGCCCCGAAATAATAATAATGGGTATCTCCCTGGTTGCTTCTATTGTTTTTAATGCGGCAAGTACCTCATACCCGTCCATTCCCGGCATGAGGATGTCCAACAGAATGAGATCAGGCAAATATTGTTCTGCCATTTCAATTGCGGTTGGCCCGTCTTTTGCCGTATAAACGGTATAGTCCGGTGTCAATATATGAGTTAAAGATTTGAGGTTCATCTTTTCGTCATCTACAATAAGAATACTGTTCTTCTTTGTATTGTCATCCATACCTAACCTGCCTTCAGCGTCTGCTGTAATTCAGTAAGTGTCGAGAGTGCCGGTTGAAAATCAAAATCATCCAGCTGATATATCAGTGTTCTGCTTCCCGGTATTGCATGAAGGCCGTCAACAAGATTAAGACATTCCGGATTACCGCTTTTAAGCAACGGTTCCAGTTGTTCAAGCAATTCCAGCGCCAATTCTTTAAGAACGACGTTCAATTCTTTTTCAAGAAGATTAAGATGATCTTCTTTAAGCATATTCTTCCCGCCTGAAAGCAGATGCTCCATATCAGCAGCGGTTTTTTCCAGATCATTTTTGCCAATCAATCCCGCGTTGCTTTTAAGCGTATGAACAAGCCTGTGCGCTAATTTTATATCATCTGTGTCTATTGCCTCCATAATTTCATTGTATTTTTTATAATTACTTTTCAAAAAATCAATTTGCAGCACTTTGTGCAGTTTTTCATCCTCTTGTACCAGTCGTTCCCTGAATGATGCTTTCTGGTTCACCGGCTGGAAATATTTCAGCAAACAGCGCCACAACTCCTGCGATGTAAAGGGTTTACCCAGACAGTCATTCATGCCGCTTACCTTGTAAAGATCCTTGTCTTCGGACATCAGGTTTGCTGTCATGGCTACAATGGGAGTTCCGGTATTAAACAGATCGATTCTGGTTGCGGCTTCAAGTCCATCCATCACGGGCATATGTATATCCATGAAGATCAAATCAAATGGCCTGCCGCCGTTTTTAATGCGGCTCTGAACTATGTCCACACCTTCTTTTCCGTTCTCCGCTACAATACTTTTAAGCCCGACCCTTGTAAGATGATCGCAGATAACCAGTTGATTCATGTGATTGTCTTCGCAGATCAAAACTTCCCCTTCAAAGGATGGTCTTTCAATTTGCTCGATAGGGATGCTATGGGCAGGCATATCATCCGATGCATCCAGAGTGTTAAACGTCAGTTCAAAGCTGAATTTGCTGCCGAGGTCAGGAATACTCTCTACGGATAACTCGCCGCCCATCGCCTCAATAATTTTTTTGGTAATGGAAAGACCAAGTCCTGTACCGCCGTATTTGCGCGTTGTACTTGAATCTCCCTGAATGAACGGTTCAAATATTTTGCTGACCTGCTCGCTCGTCATGCCGATACCGCTGTCTGTTATTTCAAAAAATATGGTGCTATGGGTGTTTGTAGAGTGTTTGACAGATGTAGAAACTTTGACCATGCCGACATTGGTGAACTTTATCGCGTTGGAGAGGAAATTGACAAGCACCTGCCGTAACCTTGTAGGATCGCCCAGCAGCTTTTTGCCTTTTAACGGTTCTATGTAAAAGTATAATGCAATGCCTTTTTCGATAAACTTGGGCATGATTATCGTCTGACAATGCGTGAACAGCTCATCCAGATCAAAGGGAATTTTTTCAAGCTCCATTCTGCCGGATTCTATTTTTGAAAGATCCAGAATGTCGTTTATTATCTGCAGCAGCCACTCTGAATTTTCCAGTATCTTGCGCAGATACTCTCTGGTTTTGGGAGTTAATTCGTCATCCATCGCCAGTTCCGAAAAGCCAATAATACTGTTCATGGGTGTGCGTATTTCATGACTCATGTTCGCGAGGAAAGCGGACTTGGTGGCTGATGCGACCAGCGCTTCTTCCTCAACCGCTTTACGCTGGTTTATGTTACGCGATATACCTATAAGTCCGATTACACTGTCGTTTTGTATCAGCGGAACCCTGATTGTTTCAAAAAACTGTTCAGTTCCGTCAACACACGGAATAACTTCATCGGTTGTAAGCGCTTTGACATCATTGATAACCTTCCGGTCCCACTCAGCGTATCTTTCCGCCATTTCGGGGGATAATCCGAGACACTCGGCATCGGTTTTTCCGGCTATATCCGCCTCATGGACACCAAAATATTGTTCAAAACTCTTGTTACACTGTATATGACGCAGATTCAAATCTTTCCAGAACACATGATCGGGGAGTGAATTCAATATTGTTGAAAATTTTGCAGTCTGCAATTCAAGCTCTTTTGTCCGCTGTAAAACAAGTTCTTCAAGCTGTTTCCCTGCGAAGCGGTTTTTTTGAAAAAAGAGGACAAGCATCACGATCACTAAAAATAACAAAGCGATCATGCCGCTTAACCAGGGAGTAAGCTCATTGTAGTTTGTCATGCGGAGCAGATTATTTTGACTTGCCATCACCACGTCTACTTTATCATCTGTTACGCCCGGAATATCACGAAACGATCTGTATTCCGGTATTTTATTTGATTGCTTTCCGGAAGATTCTGTACAAGTCAAAGTTGCCGCCAACATAAGCATGACGGCGAGTATTATGCAGATATTTCGAATGTTTTTTCGCATAAATCACCCCCTCCATGTCATATTGTATAGTAATAGTATATTATATTATTCATTTTTTGCCAACTGTCCGCTGAAAAAACCCTTAATTGCCGCTGAAATGACGCTGTATCGACAACAGGGCCTATGGTGGCATATACTTGTATTGAGCATTCTGTGAAAGACACAATCAGCCGTATTATTGACACCTGCAAGCGGGAAAATCCCTGTGATGCGGAAATCCGCTATGACGAGCCTATGTCCGCGCATACCACATTCAAGGCAGGCGGCCCGGCTGATTGCTGGGTACGGCCCACAGGAGAGGGGTTCCCCGCTTTTGCCGCCTCCTTGTTACAGGCCGCTTGCGCCGCAGATATTCCGGTTTTTATACTGGGCGGCGGGGCGAATATTGTTGTTGCTGACCGGGGAATCCGGGGGATAGTGCTGGATACCGGGGCATGGGCCGGGGAAATGGGGAACAAACCAGTTATGGGGATGAGTTTCCGTTCAGGGACAGCATTGGACGATGCGGCTGAAATAGCCGCGGCGCAGGGTCTGTCAGGGCTTGAGTTTGTGGCAGGGATGCCCGGCAGCATCGGCGGAGCGGTCTGGATGAACGCCCGCTGCTATGAGCGGGAAATCGCCGATGTGCTGCTTGAGACCGAAATAATCGAATTTGGAACAGGCCCATGTACCGCAGCGGGTTCGCGGCAGCAGCGGATTCCCGTAAACCGGGCGGAATTCGGCTACAAGCGCAGTCCCTTTCAGGGCCAAAACGCGCTGATCCTTTCCGCTGTGTTTTGCCTTGTGTCGGGCGATGAACACACAATCCGCGGCGAAATGGAAGCGCATCGCCGCGACCGGGAAAGCAAGGGCCATTTTCGCTTTCCTTCGGCTGGTTCGGCTTTTAAGAACAACCGGGATTTTGGCAAACCAAGCGGCCAAATCATTGATGAATTGGGCCTGAAGGGGCTGCGCATTGGCGGCGCGCAAGTAGCCCCTTTTCACGGAAACATCATCATAAACACCGGCAATGCCGCTGCCTCGGACATCCGCAGTCTGGCAGATGAAGTCGCCGCCCAGGTCAAGGCGGCCACCGGCTTTACGCTTGAGCCTGAAATTCTCTTTATCGGGGACTGGTATCCCTGAAAGGTAAAAAATGGAAACTTTTGGAAGAACATTAAATATACCCTTTGAACTGTTTGGGACGCTCATGCTCTTTGCCATGCTTTGGCTGCTCTTTTACCAGTTGAATTATCAGGAATCTAAAACAAAACGTATCCTGCTTATCATTGGCATGGCGCTCTACCGTCCTTTATTATGTATCCCATTGCCCGGATTATTGAGAATACTGCTTCCGTTTGCGTTGATAGCCGTACTTGCATGGCTGGCAGG
>JAIRUN010000186.1 GCA_031254365.1 Treponema sp.
GTTAAGACCCCGAATCTCCCTGCTGGAAGTACAGCCATCCATGACCGGCATCTGCACATCCATCAGGATAATATCGTAATAACTTTCCTGAGAAGCCGAAAATTTTTCCAGCGCATCCTTGCCGTTTTCGGCAGCTTCCATAACAAGACCCGTATCAGCAAGCAGCTCTATTACTATCTCGCGGTTAATTTCAATATCATCAACCAGGAGACAACGCTTGCCGGAAAAATCATAACTCGCGGCAACATCTTCGCTGTCCTCAGCAGCGGCCTGCTGCTCTATCACGGGCTTGGCGGCACAGCAGATGGTAAAAGAAAAAGTGCTGCCTTTGCCTTCCACGCTGTGCATGGTAATTTTGCCGCCCATCATTTCCACCAGATTTTTGCTGATAACCAGCCCCAGACCCGAACCGCCGTAGTGCCGGGTAATACTGCCATCCGCCTGTTCAAAGGGACGGAAAAGTTTCGATGCCTGATAGTCGCTGATACCGATTCCGCGATCAATAACCTCAAAAGAATAAGTGCTGTCCCCGTCCTCCGATCCCAGTTCCCGGACATTGAGCAGAATCTCGCTTCCATCCGGCGAGAACTTGACCGCGTTGGAAAGAAGGTTAAGCAGCACCTGATTAAGCCGCAGGGAATCGGTACTCAGACCGTCATTCTTAAGGTTTTCGATGTTAAGGCGAATCTGTATATTTTTCTGCTGGGCTTTGGAGAGCATCATGGATATTACAAAATTCAAATCTTCGGTAAGCGAGAAATCAACAATGTCCAGCGTAAGTTTTCCCGATTCCAGTTTGCTGAAATCGAGAATGTCATTAATTACACCCAGCAGATGATCCGATGAGCTTTCAATCTGTGCCAGACAGTTTCTGATTTTTTCCGTGTCATGCGCGCCCTTGGCAATCTGGGTCATGCCGATAATCGCGTTCATGGGGGTGCGAATCTCGTGACTCATTCTGGAAAGAAAATCACTCTTTGTCTGGCTTGCGGCTTCGGCATCTATTTTTGCTCTGGTAAGCATGGTAACATCGCTTAACAGCAGCATTACGCAGACGGAATTGTACTCCGGTGAATTTATCCATGCCCGCTGAATGCTCAGGCTGAAGTTATCCCCCCCATTGTGACCCAGCATGGCAATGTCGGCGGTAAAGGGCAGAGGATCAAGGTTTTCCGGATCAAAAACAGCCGCCGCGTTGGGGTCCAGGGTATCTTCTGACAGGATGCCGCCGCAGCCGGCAACTTTCCCCAAAAGATCCGGATCATCGGCATCAAGACTGTGAATCAAAAGGAATTCATTCATGGCCTGATTCCGGTAAAGCATTTCCCGCTTTTCATTAAACAGGGCCAGAGCCACGGGAATCGCGTCCAGAGGAAAACAAATAGCATCCAGCGCATCATTTACACCTGAGACAATCCGGTGAAAATCACCTTCAAGCTGTGAATAATCCGAGCGCTGCTTGAGCCGTCCGGCGCTGGCGGAATAGGTGATCTGCCTGATCTGGTCAATAACCCCCGCAATGGACTGGGACATGGAAATAAAAGCCCCTGCCAATTCCGCAACCTCATCCTGCCGTTTGATCACTTCAGGCGGAAGCCCGTATTCAAAAATTCCCTTGTCAAGCTGATGCGCGTGTTTGGTGATAATCTTGATCGGGCCGATAACAAACCGTGAAATTAAAAAGCTCGACAGGATGATAGAAATTATCAGAAGTACCACGGTGATCTGGATACTGATCAATATTCCCTGATGAATAGCCTTCATAAAATCGCTGCGAAGAACTTCAATGATCAGTGTCCAGCGGGTTCCGCCTATCGGGGCAAAACTGTACATTCTATGCTCATCGTTTGTGCCGGAACGGATAACGTCAATCTGACTCTGCTTCAATGTCGCAAAGCGAACCCGGTCTTTGTCCCGGTGGGCCATAAATTTTCCCTGCTCATTGATAATATAGGCGGTACTGCCCAGAGAGATATTTATATTATCCAATACATCATTAAGCACATCGTATTTGTAACTCCCCACGATGTAATGACTGATAATATTTTCTGATATGATCGGCGCTCCGATAATAATCTCAATCTCACCGCTTATACCTATCTGCACATCATCAATCACCAGGTCCCTGGTGTCCCTCATCCGGGCATACAGAAAATTATTTCGAATTGTCGAAGGGCTGAGGCCGGTTCCTATTTCCAGTCTTCCATCCGCATCATAAATGGCAAGCCAGAAAAATTCGATTCCGGATTCCGCTGTGGCAATCGCCCGCCGCTTTCTGTCTGTACTGGCATTCGGGTCATCAAATACCGTGTTATCCCTGAGGATAATGATACGATCAGCCAGCAGTTGAAGGCTCCCCTGTACGCTCATAGCGGCGGTCTTTGCCAATGGCTGTATGGTCTGCTGGAGGATCGCATTGGTGATGTAATTCATGGAATAGATCATAACAACAACCAGCGCGCCAGCCAGAAGACTCATCGCCAGAACCATGACAATAATAATTTTGGTACTTAAGCCGCCTCGTTTTTTCAATAGCTGTCCCTGTTCCATTTTATCAGAGAAAAATAGAGTATACAATCAGGGAAACCGGAAGTTGTTACAAAAAATATAACATCATTGACTAACGCTGCACCCGGCCTGACGAGTCACCCCCGGCGAGTTTTTTCACCTCGTCTACTGACACCTGATTAAAGTCCCCTTCGATTGAATGTTTGAGGCAGCTTGCGGCCACGGCGAACTCAATGGTTTCCTGGGGGCCAAGTCCCTTGAGGCTGGCATAGATGAGGCCCGCGCCAAAACTGTCGCCGCCGCCAACGCGGTCAACAATATGCACCGCGTATTTTCGGGAAAAATAATAATCCGTGCCGTCATAGAGCATGGCGGCCCAGTTGTTGTCATTGGCACTGATCGATTCCCGCAAAGTGATGGCAACTTTTTTGAAGTGAAAACGATCCGCAAGGGCCTTTGCCACTGCCTTGTAACCGTCATGGCTGATACTGCCCGAAGTAACATCGGTGTTCTGCGCGTGAATCCCGAACACATCGGCGGCATCTTCCTCATTGGCGATACAGACATCCACAAAGGGCATGAGTCCGGCCATTACTTCTCCGGCCTGTGTACGGGACCAGAGGTTCTTGCGGTAATTGAGATCGCATGAAACAGTAAGTCCCTGCGCCTTTGCCGTCTTTACCGCGTCAAGGCAAATGGCCGCCGCATTATCCGACAGGGCCGGGCTAATGCCGGTAAAATGAAACCAGTTCGCGCCTTTGAAAATAGTGTTCCAGTCAAAATCAGCAGTGGTTGCCGTTGCTATGGAAGAATTGGCCCGGTCATAGATCACTTTGGAAGGCCGCTGGGAAGCGCCCTTTTCCAGAAAATAAATTCCCACCCGGCCGCCGCCCCGGACAATCTTCGAGGTATCAACGCCGAACTGCTGCAGACTGTTCACCGCGGCCTGTCCGATCTCGTGTGTGGGGAGTTTGGTAACAAAGGCCGCGTCCATGCCAAAGTTTGCAAGGGAAACAGCCACATTCGCCTCGCCGCCGCCGTAAGTCGCGCCGTAACTCTGCGCCTGCACAAAACGGTAATAGCCTTCCGGAGCCAGCCGCAGCATTACTTCACCAAAGGTAATAATCTTTTCCATATTGTTTACTCCTTGAGCCAGCTATTTTTTATGCACGAGATGCATTGCAAAGCCAAGCACTTCTTCTTTCAGATACAGCGCAATCACATTACCCTGCGGGTCTTTTTTGGCGTTTTCATAATCAAAGGTAATACCATGACGCTCTAGCCAGACAGCGGCCCGCGTCACACTGGCTGTCCCGATAGCGATATGTCCGCAGCGGCCCAGCCCGTTTTTCTTCATTATTTCGATATTGTCCCCGGCAAAGATCGAAGCGTTTCCGTCTTTTGCAGTAAAACCAAACAGGCCGCAAAAAAACTTCGCCGCTTTCATGGCCGCTTCATCTTCACCCGCATTGATCCCGATATGGGCCACATGGAGGTTCAGCAGACTCAATACCGCTTCCCGCGACAGGGCGGTGATTTTTTCAAAATCATTTGCGTTGATAAGTTCCGCGCTGGCCATCCATGAACCGCCGCAGGCGAGGATTTTATCAAAAGCGATATAGCGCGCGATGTTTCCAGCATTGATGCCGCCGGTGGGCATGAATTTGAGATTCGGATACGGAGCGGCAATGGCCTTGATGTAGTCAAGACCTCCGGCCTGTTCTGCGGGAAAAAATTTTACCACTTCAAGACCAAATTCCAGAGCCTGTTCAATGTCAGACGGATTGGCGCAGCCGGGAGTGATGGGGATTCCCTTTTGAATACAGTGGGCCACCACTGTGGGATTGAGTCCGGGGCTGACGATAAATTTCGCCCCCGCTGCCAGCGCACGGTCTACCTGATCGATATTCAGCACCGTACCCGCTCCTATCAGAATATCGGGAACTTCTTTTACAATTCGCCGGATAGCCTCCTCTCCCTGCGCTGTTCTGAATGTAATTTCCGCACAGGGAATACCCCCGGCGATCAGCGCCCGCGCGAGAGGAACCGCCTTTTCTACATCATCGATCTTAATCACCGGCACAATGCCGATTTTTCCCAGTTCTTCCAAAACTGCATTCATGGCAAACTCCTGAGGGGCTCCTGCAAAACTAAGGCAATAGCAGAAATATATACCTAAAGAATATTCTTGGGGGCCTGCCGGAGGTCAAAAATACCTTTTACAAGGCATTTTTACCTCCGCCACCCCGTGATAAGTTTATGGGGCATACATTTCTGAATTTACTCCGTTGTGCATCGCTGATAGTTAAAGGTTACTCTTACAAAAGAGAAGTTTTGCAAGAACCTCATATATGAATTTTATCATAAATGGCTTTATCTGTAATTTCAAGGCGGGAAAGGCAGCCATACAGGTACGTCCATACCTTGTAAATCAACCCTTTTTACGGTACAGTATTTTTATGCTGGAAAAATTTATCAAGGCCCTGTTCGGCTCTCAGCATGAGCGGGACCTGAGGGCATTGTTGCCCATATTACATTCGGTGAACGAGAAAGAGGCCTGGGCCGCGGGCCTGCCATCTGAAGAATTCCCCAGGCAGACTGTATTGCTGCGCGAGCGTTACCAAAACGGTGAAACGCTGGATCAACTGCTGCCTGAGGCTTTTGCTCTGGCGCGGGAGGCTGCGCGGCGGAGCCTTGGCGAGCGGCCCTATGACGTGCAGGTACTCGGTTCCATAGTGCTCCATCAGGGAAAGATAGTCGAAATGAAGACCGGCGAAGGCAAGACACTCATATCGGTCGCCGCCGCTTACCTAAACGCAATTCCCGGAAAGGGTATCCATGTAGTTACGGTGAACGATTACCTTGTGGGCCGCGATGCAGAGTGGATGCGGCCAATTTTCAGTTATCTTGGCCTTACAGTGGGAACGATTCTTTCCGACATGGACAATGAGCGGCGCAAGGAAAATTACGCATGCGACATTACCTATGGAACCAATAACGAATTCGGCTTTGACTATCTGCGGGACAATATGCACCGTGATATGGAAAGCCGGGTGCAGCGGAGTCATAACTTTTGTATCGTTGACGAAATCGATTCGATTCTGATTGACGAGGCCCGCACTCCGCTGATCATTTCCGGCGCGGCGGAAGATGACACCTTCAAATACGCCGAAGTAGACCGGCTTCTGGGCAGTTTGCGGGAAGTTGAAAAAAAAGAGAATGGCGAATACCCTGACGAAACCCATGGAGAAGAAGTCATCGGCGATTACAAGCTCAACGAAAAAAATAAAAATATTTCTTTTAGCAACCAGGGGCTTACGAATATCGAAGAAATCCTCAAAAAGCGAAACCTTATTCAGGGGGCGATTGTTGATGAGGAAAATTTTGAATACATTCACTACTTTACCCAGGCGCTCAGGGCCCACAAGCTCTTTCACCTTGACGTAGACTATGTGGTGCAGGACGGTCAGGTGCAGATCGTTGACGAGTTTACCGGGCGTATTCTTCACGGCAGACGGTATTCAGACGGTCTGCATCAGGCGATTGAGGCAAAAGAGCGAATCAAAATCGCCCAGCGCAACCGTACTTTGGCGACTATTACTTTTCAGAATTATTTCCGCTTGTATACAAAAATTTCCGGCATGACAGGAACCGCCGATACCGAAGCTGTTGAATTCAGTAAAATTTATAAACTTGAAGTAGTGGTTATTCCAACCAACCTGCCTGTTGCCCGCCTTGACGAAGACGATGTGGTATACCTTAACGAAATGGATAAACACAAGGCCCTTTGCGATGAGATCGCCGAGGCGTACAAAAAAGGCCAGCCCATGCTCGTTGGAACAGTCTCGATTGAAAAATCAGAAGCCATTTCCGCGCAGTTGACCCGCCGGGGAATTCGTCATGAAGTCTTGAACGCCAAGAACCACGCCCGTGAAGCGTTAATCATTGCCGAGGCCGGCGCAAAAGGCGCGGTTACTATCGCCACCAATATGGCGGGCCGCGGCACGGACATAAAGCTCGGCGGAAATCCTGAACATCGCGCCCGCAGACGCGCCGGAACACAGGCAACCCCCGAACAGTATGCGGAAATTTACCGTGAAGAATACGAGAAATGGAAGAAAGATTATGAAGAAGTAAAAGAACGGGGCGGCCTGTATGTTATCGGTACTGAGCGGCATGAAAGCCGCCGCATCGACAACCAACTCCGCGGGCGTTCAGGGCGGCAGGGTGATCCTGGCAAGAGCAAATTCTTTATCTCAATGGATGATGAACTCATGCGTCTTTTCGGCGGCGAGAAGATGAAGAACATCATGTCCCGAATCGGAATGTCCCCCGGCGAGCCTATCAATCATCCCTGGTTGAACAAGAGCATCGAAAACGCCCAGAAAAAAGTTGAGGAACGGAACTTCGAGATTCGCAAACACCTTCTTGAATACGACGATGTACTCAACCAGCAGCGCAAATATATTTATGAACAACGGGACGCGATTCTGCTGGATGAAAATTTAACCAGGCGCGTGAATGATGCCAGCGCTGACATGACCGGTGATATGATCGATGCATTCAACCGCAGCCAAAAGCAGGACATAAACGCTGCTGTCAAGGAACTTGCTGAACAGCTTCGTACCAAATTCGGCTATCAGTTAACGCTTGATTCAAACAGCGCTGAAATCAAAAACATCGAAGCGCTGGAAAAGCATATTCTTTCTGATCTTGAGAAGGATATTAGCAACAAGCAGGAACTCATCGGCGTGGTATATCTCAATGCCATTATCAGGGACAGTTACCTCCATGCGGTAGATCGCAAATGGCTGGATCATCTGGAAAACATGGAAGCCCTGCGGGAAGCGGTATATCTACGCCACTATGCCCAGAAAAATCCCCTGACCGAATACAAGCTGGAAGGTTTTCAGATTTTTGATCGCATGATAGACGATATACGCCAGGAGATCGCCTCACGGCTGCACCTGATACGGATTCAATTTGCACCCAGCGATGGCGGACAAGCCCGCAGGCCAATGAACCGCTCCATTGCCACATCGCAATCGGCAAGCCACAACAGCATGGGTTCTTTTGGGGCCGCCTCTTTTGGAGGCGCTTCCTCGTCTGGCGGAAGCGGTGGCGGCAGCAGTCAGGGCTCCCCGGTGAGCGCCGCAAGCCGCCCTGACGGAGCCACTGTAGTTCGAGGTCATCCCAAAGTTGGCCGCAACGATCCCTGTCCCTGCGGCAGCGGCAAAAAGTATAAGCATTGTCATGGGCGCTAGAAATAGCGCCCGAATGGGCGTAGATGAATAAAATTAGCACGCGCCGGCGCAAAAAGATTCCACCGCATAGAAAAAATGCAGGCTAGCTTTAGCTAGCCGTACGCGCCGCGGACGCTAATGATCGCAGCTTCCAATCAATTATAATAAAATTTATGTTTGCTATAACCCAGATGATCCGTTTCTTGCGGATCAACAACAATTTGATAAAATTGAGTCATGATAATAACCCAGGCATGGTTTTCTTTTATCGTAACTTTTATATCATCAACTTTTTTACCATAATAAATTTCTTTCCCGTCAATGCTATAATAGTGAAAATCATCAAAATCACCAAATATACCTTTATATTTTGTATTGTTTTCTATTACTCTATATATTGAATAGTATCCCCTTGTGTTTTCATCATTATTACTGTATATGATTAAAAATGCCGGCATTTCAGCAAAATATTTTTTATTCCAATTCCATACAAAATGCACGGCATAATCGAAACAATTACCAATTCTTTCTTTTTCGCCCACGATTTTATTATTGGCTGTTCTATTTGTTATACTTCCATATTTAAATGTTTTACAGGTTTCCAATAGTTGTTCCTCGATAATCGAACTAACATCATTTTCAAAAAAGTATTTGTCTATAACCGGATTTTCATAGGTCAAGTAACCATCTTTATTGACGATTTTGTTGGTTGTTATATAATTCTGTTGTTTTTTTTTCGGGAATGGTACTATAGTACAAGAATTAAGAATAAACAATAAAATCAATGGCGCTATGTATTTCATTTTTAAATAATTGGCGTCTATCCATAATGTAGACACTAATTACTATAGATTAGCTTAATATGAAGATATAATTTTGTTTTTTTTATATATTATTGGTTTATTGTTTTAAAAATCGAATATTTATAATACGGGAAGGAGAACTCA
>JAIRUN010000092.1 GCA_031254365.1 Treponema sp.
TCACCCACGCGTTACTCACCAGTCCGCCGCTCTCGCGCAGATTGCTCTGCACTGCCGCCCGACTTGCATGCTTAAGACGCGCCGCCAGCGTTCGTTCTGAGCCAGGATCAAACTCTCCATGATATTGATTCTATCCGGCCGAAGCCGGTTAGATTACCATTTCAAGTCCCCCCCTAAAGCTTTAGGAAACCGCTGATTAACTTGGCGCTAATCATCGGTTCCCTTGCTCCGGAGGTTCCCGCTCCCTTACTGTACGCTCGGCTTCCACTATACCCTTACGGATATAATGGCCTGCGCGGTAAAACCATCGCTGGTTTTACCCCTTCTCTCTCTCCCCTTCCCTATGCTTGCGGCCTTTCAGCCCCAAGGCTTTTGCCAAATATCTCCAGGGCGATTCCTGCCCCGCTGCGTTTTTACGCGCAAGTTTTCAGAATATACTCGCTTTTATTCCGTCCTGTCAAGTACCCGCTCAAAGAAAATCCTTCCCCTTGTGCAGTACCCCGCCAGGACAAAAGCTAGCGCATACCGGTCTTGCCGCTGCAATTCCCGTGCGATTATACTCCCACGGAGGCAGCGCCGCCGGCTACTTGCCTCAAAAATACAGCCCTTGCAAACCTACAGTCCTGCACGAGCCCCTTGTTTACCTTGATAAAATCTGCGAATCCGGTAAATCGATATCCATAGCCATTTTTCAATGGCAAACAAAATATAAGCAATTCATAAAAATTTGTCAAGCGGTTTTGCATGATTTTTTGAAGATTTAAGAAAAAAACACAAAACATATAAGCAGGGGCCAATTCCTTAAAATCCGGTAATAAGCGGCGCTGTTGCCAAGGTAACCGGTGATTCGCGTCATGTTAATTATCGGTTACCTAATATCACCCGCTCGCCGGATAAATCCCGGTGAATCTGTATATCCATAAAGCCTCTGTTTTCGAGCAGGGCGGCAATGTGCTTCATCTGGCGAGGATCGGCTTCCAGCAGCAATGCGCCGCCCGGACACAGAAAATCCAGTGCTTTGGCGATGATCGTTCTGATTATATCCAGGCCGTCGTTGCCGCCGTCCAGAGCGAGGATCGGCTCCGCGCGGACTTCAGGGGAAAGTCCGGCAATTTCCGCTGTTGTAACATAGGGCGGGTTGCTGACAATTATGGAGAACAGGGACTTTGGCAGGGCATCGAAAAGGTTGCCGTGGCAGAAGGTGATAGAGTCCGGCGGAAGAAGCCGGGCGGCGTTGGCTGTGGCAATTTCAAGGGCTTGGGCGGAAATGTCCGCGGCCCATATTTCAAGTTCGGGCATTTCATGTTTCAGGGCAATGGCGATTGCCCCGGACCCGGTGCAGAGATCAAGTACACGCAGCGGCTGATTTTTTTCTGTTAGCTGCTCTTTGCCCTTTGCTAACTGTTGCCGCGTAACTTCCACCAGCGTCTCTGTTTCAGGCCGGGGAACTAAAACAGCGGGGTTGACCGCAAACTCAAGCCCGCGAAATTCTTTTCTGCCCAAAATATACGCCACACATTCCCCGGCAAGCCGCCGTTTGATGTAATCTTCAAACGCAGCAAAATGGTTTTCGGAAAGGGAATCAGGCGCGGCGGCAAGGAGCGATGTACGGCTGATAGTGAGGACTTCGGCAAGGAGCAGGGACGCATCCAGGCTGTGGCTCTCAATGCCTGCTGCCGCGAGCGCGGCGCTGCCTGAGGCAAGGGCTTCACGGATCGTCATGCTTAAGCGGGGGTAGGCCGAGACCGCCACAGGCGGGCTTGGACGAAGGGGGGCCGGAAAATAATAGCGACAGCATACACAAGATGTCCGGAAATCCGGCCCCCTTTATCTTGACTCATCAGGAAGCGGCTTCGGAGTTGGTGGTCCGCAAGAGTTCTTCATGGGCTGACAGTTTGAGGGCATCAAAGATTTCGCCGACTTCGCCTTCCATGATGCGGTCGAGTTTGTAGAGGGTAAGGCCGATGCGGTGATCGGTAACACGGTTGTCGGGAAAGTTGTAGGTTCTGATTCGCTCGGACCGGTCTCCGGACCCGACTTGATTTTTGCGGGTTTCGGCGCGTTCCGCCGCGGCTTTTGCCTCCTCCATTTCGTAAATACGCGCGCGCAAAATGCGCATGGCCTTGGCTTTGTTTTTGATTTGGCTTTTTTCATCCTGACAATGCACGGTAACGCCGGTGGGGATGTGGGTGATCCGTACCGCGGAGTCCGTAGTGTTGACGCACTGACCGCCGGGCCCGCCGGCGCGCATTACATCGATGCGGAGGTCTTCCTGCCTGATGTCGATTTCGGTTTCGTCCGCTTCGGGAAGCACGGCTACTGTTACCGCCGAGGTGTGGATTCTGCCCGATGACTCGGTTTCAGGAACCCGCTGTACCCGGTGAACGCCTGACTCATAGCGGAAGTTTTCGTATACGTTGTTTCCGCTGATCGAAAATACAATTTCCTTTAATCCGCCCAGCCCGGTTTCGTTGGAATTCATTATCTCGAATTTCCAGCCTTTGGTTTCGGCAAAGCGGGAGTACATGCGATACAAATCCGCGGCAAACAGGGCCGCTTCCTCGCCGCCGGTTCCGGCGCGAATTTCCATGATGATGTTTTTTTCGTCCAGGGGGTCTTTGGGGACAAGGAGGAATTTCAGTTTGTCCCCGGCGTCACGCAATTTGACTTCCAGTTCCTTGAGTTCCTCTCTGGCAAGCTCCCGCATTTGAGGGTCTTTTTCTTCCTGGGCAATGGTCTTTGTTTCCTCAAACTGATTTGTAAAGCCTTCGATCTGATTATGAAGTTCGGCAATTTCACTGAGCTGCGAATATTCCTTCATTATGCTCCGGTATCTGTTCTGATCTTTTGCCAGATCCGGGTCTTGTATTACAAGGGACAATTCTTCGTATCGCTTGAGCAGGGAACTTAACCGTTCATTCATGATGAGAGGGTAGCAGAAAGTGGGTATTTACGCAAGGATTCGTATTGAGTATCCGGGGAAATTCATTTATAAAAAAGACAATGAACGATTACAAGGAACCCGGACTTGGGGATTTTCAATCTCCCTGGAAAATACGAATAGCGGCGGCGCTGAACGATCTGATACACGAAGCGGGCATTGAAGGCGCTGTAAATCCGGCGCAGATAATCGCCGAAATTCCGCCCAGCCCTGAAATGGGGGACATTGGTTTTCCCATGTTCAGCTTTGCCAAAACGCTGCGCAAAGGGCCGCCGCAGATCGCGCAAATGGTCTGCGCCCGCTTTGCCGCAGACGGTGTAGATGCCGGCTTCTTTGAAGCCGCAGGCCCCTATGTAAACATAAGGCTTGACCGTGCAGTCGTTGCAAAGGCGGTTCTTGCGGAGGCTCTTTCTGACGGTTTCGGCAGGACTGGAACTTTGGCGGGCAAAAAAATCATGGTGGAGTTTTCCAGCCCCAACACCAACAAGCCCCTGCATTTGGGCCATCTGCGGAACGATGTGCTGGGCGAAAGCGTCTCGCGGATTTTGGCGGCCTGCGGCGCTGAGTTGCGCAAGGTCTGCATTATCAATGACCGGGGCATCCACATCTGCAAGTCCATGCTTGCGTACAAAGAACATGGGCAAGCTAAAACGCCTGAGTCCGAAAAAATCAAAAGCGATCATTTTGTCGGAAACTGGTACGTGTGTTTCAACACAGAATTGAAAAAAGAAACCGAAGAACTGATTCAAAGCAAGGGCCTTAAAAAAGAAGAAGCCGAAGCTCAGGCCCCGCTCATGGCAAAGGCGCAGGAACTTTTGCGCAAATGGGAAGCGGGTGATCCTGAAACCGTGGAACTGTGGAAACTGATGAATTCCTGGACTGTCCAGGGCATGAAAAAAACCTACGAGCGCACCGGTGTTTCTTTTGACCAATATTATTTTGAAAGCGATACATATCTCTTGGGCAAGGACGAGGTACTCAAGGGTCTGGAACAGGGCTTGTTTTACCGTGAACCTGAGGGCGCGATTGCCGTTGACCTGAGCGCGGAAAAGCTCGACAAAAAAATTCTGCTGCGTAGTGACGGCACTTCAATTTACATCACCCAGGATTTCGGGACCGCTATCAACCGCCACCGGGACTGGCCCTTTGATCAGATGATCTATGTGGTTGGTTCTGAGCAGCAGTACCATTTCAAAGTTTTGTTTGTCCTGTTGGATAAACTCGGCTACTCATGGGCCGCAAACCTCTACCACCTTTCCTACGGCATGGTGAATCTCCCCGAAGGAAAGATGAAGAGCCGCGAAGGAACAGTTGTTGACGCAGACGATTTAATTGACAGTCTGCGGGATATGGCCCTTGCAGAAATCCGCGAAAAGGAACGGGAGGAAGAAGTAGGCAATCCCGCGGAAGTGGCGGAAAAAATCGCCCTGGGCGCACTGCACTATTATCTGTTACAGGTCAGCCCTGCCAAAGATATGCTCTTTGATCCAAAGGAGTCGCTTTCGTTTAACGGCAACACCGGCCCCTATTTGCAATACATGGGCGCACGGATTTCGTCAATGTTACGCAAAGCGGCACAGGATAGCGGCAAAATCGAAAACGCGACCGCCGGTTTCTCGCTGCTCACTTCTGATCCTGAATGGGAATTGCTCAAAGCATTGGCGGCCTACCCCGCGGCGATCAGCGAGGCTGCGGCCAGCCTTGACCCTTCGCGCCTTGCGGCCTACCTCTACGATCTCTCAAAATGTTTCAGCCGCTTTTATCACGACTGCCCAATCCTCAGCGCCGAAACTCCTGATCTGTCCGCCGCCCGGCTCGCCCTGTCACAAGCGGTACTGCGGGTGCTGCGGGACGCATTACATTTGATCTGCATACCTTTTCTGGAAGTGATGTAAGAGGCAGCCGCTCAGCGTACATCCTTGAGTGCGCCAAACATTATTTTTT
>JAIRUN010000140.1 GCA_031254365.1 Treponema sp.
GTTCACTGGAAGGCCTACTTGAACATATTTCCGTTTTGGCCTATAATTTAACCATTCTATTGTTATCTTGAACTTTTATATAGACAGGAGTAGATCCCATGAAACGGACTTATCAACCCAGTAAAGTAAAGCGGAACCGTAAATTCGGGTTCCGCGCCCGGATGAAAACCCGGGGTGGAAGGCTGGTCCTCAAGCGCCGAAGGGCAAAGGGCCGGTTAAAGCTGACTGTTTCTGACGAGAAAAAGCCCTATTAGCGGGGAATCTGCCCCCCAAGTGGAGGGGGAGCGGGGCTTTTTCCGCTTTAGGCGGGAAGAGCATCTAAAGGGAAGGAATGTAATTCGGGATGTTTTCAGCCGGGGAAAGCGGTTTGGCTGCCGCGGCGCGAAACTCTTTATATTGAAAAACAGCCTGCCCCGCAACCGGGTGTGTTTCACCTTTTCCCGTGGCTTTGGGAATGCGGTGGAGCGGAACAGGGCCCGCCGGTTGAGCAGAGAAGCCTACCGGCATCTGCGGCCCCGGTTGTTGCGCGGTTATGATTTGATCCTGCTGATGTATCCTGAACCGTCAATGCCCATTGGTGCAGAGCAGTTGACATTCCTTTTTTCCAAGGCTGGTTTGTTGCAATGAAGAAGATAGCGCTTGTGTTAATCCGGTTTTATCAAAAAGCCGTTTCTCCCCACTTTCCGCCATCGTGCAGGTACTATCCCACTTGTTCCGCCTATGCCTTCGAGTCGGTCGAAAAACACGGCTTTGCGCGGGGCGGCTTGCTGGCGCTTCGGCGGATTTTGCGCTGCCATCCGTTTCATTCAGGCGGATACGATCCGGTTCCCTGATGCAGGGGAACATTGTTTTGAAGTAAATTTGTTAAGGATAAAAAATGGAAAAGAATACATTATTGGCCGTTGTACTTTCAGTTGCAGTGCTGGTGGGTTTTTATCTGGTGCAGGGGATATTTTTTCCGCCGACCCCGGCGCAGACAGCGCCGGGCGCAACCGCTCCGGTACAGACCACGCCAGGCGCATCCGGCGTAAGCGAGGTTCCGCCGCTCCAGGAAAATTGGCCGCTGGTTCAGGAGCAACTGCCCCCGCAGATGCCTCCACAGACAACGGAACCGGTAACGCCGCCTGTAGCGCCTGCCGCAAGTCAGGCCATCAACCCGATTGGTGAACAGAACGAACCCCGATACAAAGACTACATTACCATTGATACGGAACTGTTCAAGGTGGTTCTTTCCAATGCGGGCGGAGATGTGGTTTCTTTGAAACTCAAGGAACACAGTGAAAAGAAGAAACACAATGACAGTAAGGATCCTGTCGAGATGGTTCTTTCGGGGAACAACGAAGCCAACGCCTTTACCCTGACCTTTGGCGGACTTTCCGCGCAGCCGGTTTCATCGCTCTTTTTTGTGAACCGCATATCGGAATATTCGGTGGAATTTTACCGGGACTTTTTTATTCCTGTAAGACAGGGTGTTACGGCTAACGGCGAACAGGGGCGGTTCCGGCTGACCAAGCGCTATGATTTTAAGCCCAATGATTATATGTTCGAGCTTACCGTCAGTTTGGACGGCGGCCATTCGGTTCCGGGCTTCAACTTTGCCCAATCGCCAAGCGGTGGCGGCATTGCCTACATGCTGACATTTGGCCCCCAAATCGGCCCTCAATTTGAAAAACTCGACAACCGTTACGACTACCGCCAATACATCACCTATACCAATGGCAAACGGAAAATGGAAAAGGTAAATGATTCCAACCCGGTGATTATCAACTCGAATCCCAAATGGGCGGCGATCTCCGGCAAGTATTTTGCCTGTATCGCCATTCCGCTGCTCGCCGACTACGGCATAAATTTTTCAGAAAAATCAGAACCCGGACTTTCCCATGCGTCTCGGCTTAATATTATTCGTCCGGCGCTTAATATGTCGAGGGTGCAGGACACCTACCGTTTCTATCTGGGGCCAAAAAATCAGGAGACACTGAATACCTATAACAACGGAACTAATGACTTTGGCCTGCGGGATATGAATCTTACCGAAGTTGCCAATACCCGCGGCATTTTAAGCCCGCTGGAAAAAGTCCTAAAGTGGTTCCTGCTCCTGTTCTACAAAATGATCCCCAACTACGGCGTGGCTATCATCCTGCTTACCCTGCTGGTAAAAATAGTGTTTTTCCCCCTCACAAGAAAAGGTTCCGAGGCAACATTGCGGATGCAGGCTCTTGCGCCGAAGATCAAGGAATTGCAGGAAAAGTACAAGGGTAATCCCCAGAAGCTGAACGTGGAAATGGGCGAGTTCTACAAAAAAGAAGGCTACAATCCCCTTTCCGGCTGTCTTCCAATGTTATTGCAGTTTCCGATTTTCATCGCCATGTATAACCTTTTTAACAATCACTTTGATCTGCGGGACGCGGAGTTCATTTCTGGCTGGATCCCTGACCTTTCCCAGCCTGAAGCAATATGGAATTTTCCGGCAGGTGTCCGTCTGCCGTTGCTCGGCTGGACGGCCCTCCGTCTTTTGCCCTTTATCTATGTCGGCTCACAACTGCTTTACGGTAAAGTAACCCAGACTCCTGATCAGCGGAATAACCCCCAGATGAAGATGATGTTATACGTCATGCCTATTGTTTTCTTCTTTGTTCTGTACGATATGCCATCCGGTCTGCTGATATACTGGATTTTCTCCAATATCCTTACCATGGTACAGCAGGTTGCGATTAACAAATATCTTGCTCCCAAACGGGCGGCGGCGCAAGCAGCGGCACAGGCGGCAAGTCAGGCGGAAAATAATAAACCGCCGAAGAAAAAAAGGAAATAAAGCCTGTAACAAAAAAATCAATTTTGAACAGGCGTAAGGAGATATAAAATGATATATGAATTTGAAGGCCGCACCGAAAAAGAAGCTATCGATCATGCGGCGGAAGAACTCGGTCTTGAGAAAGACGATTTTGATGTGGAGATTCTGGAAACCCAGCGGCAGGGCCTGTTCAAAAAGGGTCATGTGAGGATCAGGGTACATACCGAAAAACCGGTTTCCCCCTCGTATACCGGCGGTTCCGCCAATGCGGGGAATTACCATGACGAAGAAAATATACAGCGTACTGTTCCCCGCCAGCCGGTGTTCGGCGATCCCGCAGCCCGGAACGAATTTGAACAGAAGATGATCGCCTTTGTGACGGAACTTATTGAACGCATGGGTTACGCCGGAAAAGTATCGGTTCTGTTCCGGGAGGAATTCAAACTTGGCCTTAAAATTGATTCCGAATATTCCTCGATACTGATCGGGAAAAAGGGCAAAAACCTCGACGCGCTGCAATTACTTGCGAACATCTACGCCGGACGGCAGGGCCACCCGGATGTACGGATTATTCTGGATACTGAAAACTACCGTATACGCCGCGAAGAATCACTGGTGCGTCTTGCCTATACTGTTGCCGACCGCGTCCGTGAAAGCCGAAGCTCAATTCTGCTTGAGCCGATGAATCCCTTTGACCGCCGCCTTATTCATACAACGCTGGTCGATATTGCCGATGTAGAAACCAAGAGCGAAGGCGAAGGTTTATATAAGCAGGTACGGGTGTATTATAGAGGCGTGCGGTAACCGCGCTCCGTCATAGGATGTCCCCATTGAACAAAAGTGTATGGCTGTTATGTATCGCCGCCCTTGCCGTTTCTGCGCCGGTTTTTTCCGCCTCATTGCAGGAACTTACCGGCCCGGAGAAGGCGGCGGCTTTATACAGCGGCCCCATCACCGAGGTTCAACTGAGAAACCCAAACCCGCTGCTCCTGCCACAGCATGAATATCTGCAAAGACTTGTTGCTGAAACCATGAACGGCTGGGGGCCAAATCTGCTTGTGGAAACATTGTACCTGTACCGCAAGCCGCAAACAGCCTCGAATGACGGAGAGGCATTGCATAATGCGGCATGGAGCGATGCGGAACGGACAGGACTATTCAATCAGCTTAACGCCTTGAGTACCCTGAGTGGAATTGAATACTATTCCGCAAGCCGCAGAGCCATGCGGACTTTTTATGAATCATCACAGGTGATTGACGGGCCGGACAGCAAAAGGCCGCTGCCTGATCCGGTGTATGCAACAGCGCTGCCTGCTTCAGTTTCCCTGTATGCCCGGCAGAAAGACCTCACCTTTGGAGACAATATTTACCGCTACGATTACCGGACAACAACTGACGCTGTTTTTTTTGTGCAGGAAAATCTGAACGCCATGACCATCGGCATTATTCCCGCAGTAGGAAAAAATAAATTTCGCACGGTGCTGGCGGTAATTGACTGCGGCGATACGCTGCTGATTTATGCCGCGGCAATGGCAAAGTCGGCATCCCTTCCCGGTCTGGGGGAACGGATCGGCAATTCATTTACCAACCGCGCCGAAGCCATACTCAAATGGTTTACCGGGCGGGCGGACACCGTGTTTCAGAAATAAAA
>JAIRUN010000115.1 GCA_031254365.1 Treponema sp.
ATATGCAGTTGGTTATTCCGGACCTTCAAAGAAACCTGAATGATGCCGGGGCGCGGGGAGTCATTAAGCAGCTTCTTCTGGGCAGTGTACCATTTGAGCGAAGCCGGTCCCGTAATAAAACCGCCGATGGTCTGCGGGCTCTTTCCGATTCGCTGTAATTTTTGAAGTAACTAGTTCATTTTATTCTCCTGTAGTATTCATTGCCAGAAGGCTTGAAAAATGCTATTGTTTTACAGGGGGATAATATGAACAAATATAAAGGTTTACTGCTGGCGCTGCTTGTCTCTGTGGTAGTTTTCGGCTGCGCCACAAACAATACTGGTTCCGCGAATGCCGCTTCCGGTGATGTTGAAGGGCGTCATGTTGAAGCGGCTGGCGGTTTTTCGATACTTGTACCCAAATCATGGCAGACAATGGAATGGCCCGGATTAAAATACCAGGTCATCATCGGGCCTTCCGCGTATGATTTTACTCCAAACATCAATTTTGTTGATGAAAGCTATAATGGACGGCTGGAAGCGTATGTTGACGCATGCCTTGAAGTATTAAAACAGATATTTTACTTTGAACTAATTCAACGGAATGAATTTGTAACCGCAAAAAACCTGAAAGGTGAAAAAGTTATTATTCATTCAGTGCAGAATGAACGGCCTTACCGGCAAACATTTTACTTTTTCTCAGGCAGGAATGGAAAACAACTGCTGGCCACTTGCACTGTTCCCGTTGATGCAGGAACTTCGTATGATGGCCTCTTTGACAATACACTGAAATCATTTGAATGGACTGACTGAAACAGGGATATGTTCAACAGTCTGAGCGGAATCATAAACGGAAAAAACAGCGAGGCTGTGTTTCTTCTGACCGGCGGGGTAGAATGGGAGATTACCATGCCCGCCATTGATCTTGATAAGCTGCCGGCTGCGGGCGGGGATTGCCGGGTGTTTACCTGGCTGTACCACCGGGAAGACCAGATGCGGCTGTACGGGTTTAGCGATGAATTCCGGCGGATTACCTTTCTGGAACTGCTCAAGGTTGAAGGTATCGGGCCAAAGGGCGCGATCAAGATCATGGGGGGCATCGGGCAGGAGGAACTTGAACGGGCGCTGGAAGCAGGGGACCTTGCCCGGCTTGAGGCGGTTCCCGGTCTGGGCAAAAAAACCGCCCAAAAAATGCTTCTTTCGCTCAAAGGAAAACTTGTTACCGCTCCTTCCGCGTCCGCGCCCGGCTCGCCATACGGCGATCTTATCGAAGCCCTTGCCGAAATGGGCTACGAAAGGCGGGCCGCAGCAGATGCCCTTTCCCGCGCCGAAACAGGGCTTCCGCCCGGTATTGCCGCAGCGGAACGGGAAAAACTGCTCTTTAAGAGTGCTATTGTGCATTTAAGCGGCTCATAGCATGGGTTGAAAAAGGTGTCAGTCACCTTTTTAAAACATAGTAAACATATATTTTTGCCTGACTATAAAAAGGTGACTGACACCTTTTTTGCCCGGCAGAATCATAGATTTTTTTTCCTTTTTCTGGTAAATTTTCCTCAAGTAAAATTTTCTATTGCCGAAAATGAATTGAATACATCCCAAAAAACGGGAGGGAGGCTATTATGGCATATAAAAGCGTATTATCAACCTACAAAGAGACCAGGGTCAAAACGGCCAGTCAGGGGCAGCTTATCATCATGCTGTACGATGAAGCGGTCAGGCAGCTTGATCGGGGGCTGGAATTGATGCAACTGAACAATGCGGAGAGAAAAGACCCCGGCAGAATAGAACTGATCGGCAAGGCGGTTCTGAAAACCCAGGAAATCATCACCGAACTGATGGTTTCGCTGGATTTTGAGCAGGGGGGGGAAATCTCCAAAAACCTCTTTGCCCTGTATACATGGTTCAACCGGGAACTGCTGGAAGCGAATATCGCTCAGGATATGCAGCGGGTTACCATGGTGCGGAATCTGACCAGTGAATTGCGGGGAGCCTGGAGCGAAATAGCGGTAAAGACCGCTGCCGAAACATCCAACCGGGAAGTTGTGGGTCTGAATATTGCCGGTTAAGCGGCTGGAATCACGCGGACAGGAGATAAGATGACTACATTGATCGAAGAAGCGGCAGTTGCCACGGCGGAAATAAGCCCACAGGAGCTTACGCAGCGGATAGCGGTACTGCGGCGTTTCAGGACTCTGCTGCAGGATCAGCGGAATCGTTTCCGTTCCTATCTGGAAGTTCTGGATAAACAGCAGGATATTATCGAATCCGGTAACACCGATGAACTGCTTGCCCATGTTGAAATGGAAGAGCGGCTCGTGGCGGATATTTATTCTATTCAAAAGGTTATTGATCCGCTGGATGAAATGTACCGCTCGCTTGTTTCAGGCATGAGCGCCGGTCCGATTCACAGTGAAAAAGCCGATGATGTATCAGGCCTGAAAGCCGCCCTTGATGAACTGAAAAGCGAGGCGGTGCTTCGTTCTTCCCGCAACCGGGAAATGCTCTCCCGGCGCATGGTGGAACTCCGCTCGGAGATTAAAGCCCTGCGGAACAATCCCTTTGCGGCAACTGCCCGCCGTTCCGCTTCGTGGTCAGGCAACATCGCTTCATTGGTAGATATTCAGGGATAGAACCGGCTAAAAGCCTGCTAAAAACCGGGTCGTGTTTTCAGATACTCCGTGATTGTTGATCCCAGAGAATTATGGCTTGTTCGTATAATGGTTTTTTCCCGCTCGTAGCTTTCAACCGAATCAGAAGCGTGCGCGGTATTGACCATTACATTGCTGCCGAATTCCCGGCGTACCGTGCCGCTCGGCGCTTTAAGGGGATCAGTCGGCCCCAGCACATCGCGTATTTTTTTGACGGCGTTTTCTCCTTCGTAGATCAGGATCATGCACTTTACATTGCCGGGCTTGTTCATTTCTTCGGGCAGGCAGGAATCAGGCCGTTTGCCGGACATAAATTCGATTATTTGGGCAAACTGATCCTTTGCGCACTCGATCCCGAAACCGCTGGTAAGAATATTCTCCGATTCATCGCTCAGGCTGAAATTGAATTCCCGTTCCAGAATATCCCGCGCCCGTTTGCCGTAACTGGAGGCGAGTTTTTCTTTGAGAGCCATCTCTACCGGACCGTAAAAATCCAGCGCCTCGGCAAGCGAAAACCGGTGAATCTTGATTCCGATGATCCGCAGCCCGGTGCGGGAAAACATATCAATAATGGTTCCCGGCCGGGAGGAATTATGCGCCCAGTTGTCAGGTTTTATTATTACCAGAGTCTGTTCAATTTTTGAAGGATCAGGGTAGGTGATGTTATGAATGATATTTTCTTTACCTTCCAGAAAGCGGGCCATGAACGCCAAATCCTGATCAGCATCCGGCTGCTGCCGGGGAGTTAAAACCGCCGGTTCAAAATAACTGACTTGATCGGGCTTGTCTTTGGAAAAGATCAAATCCGCATAAGTGTCCCGGATGGTTTCCCCTGAGAGCGCGTCTACCTCAACGTGTTGGGTGTAAATGTGACCGCAGGCGTCAAGGAGCTGCTCGCAGGGATTTTCTCCCCGGAAAAGCAGCAGCAGGGTACGGTGCGGACGGCCGCCGGAGGGGACAAGGTTTCGTTCTACATAATCGGCAAGCAGCATAATCTGATTCTGCGGAGCGCGTGTGCGCAGACTGGTAGCGTATTCTATGGCAAAAGTTTCATTTGGGGCAAACATCTGGGCTCCCACCAGTTCAAGATTGGTTCGTGACAGCAGCCGGGAAATAACCCCTCCGGTTCTGCTTTTTGCGATGGTGTAAGGGGTTACCAGTACATAAGAAAGCTCATTATTCATGGTATAAATATACACTGCATAAAAATATAAAGCAAGTTTGGCGACATGGATATATTCGTTATTATTTGCTAATATTATATTATGAAAGTAAAATATCTGTTTCTTCTCTGTATGCTTGCGGGAATTACGTTATATGCCCCCATTGCCGGTGCGGAAGAATTTTTTTACAAACACGAAGCCGGTGACAAGTACCGGATTATTTCCACTGTCCATGAAGATGTCTATATCAACCGGGTGCTGAATCACAGGGCAGAAATTCTGAACCGGATCAGTGTTGAAGTAACCGATGAATCAGAGGGCAGGGGATGGCACAGGGCGATTTTTCAGACATCCGAGCGGGCATCGGCGGCGGGTAGAACCAGCGGAAGGCAGACATCCGGTGTTTCCCAAAGTTTTCAGTTGACACGGGAATATGAATCTGAATTTGAGCGGGACCGGCTGGGCCGCCTTTCCATTGACGTGAAATATTTTATGCCGGTAGTGCGGGATGTGCCGGTATTCCCTGATCGTGAGCTGCATCCGGGTGACCGGTGGGTTGCCGAAGGACACGAGATGCACGATTTTCGGGACAGCTTTGGCATATCAGAACCTTACCGCATTCCCTTTGTGGCGGAATATGTTTTTTTGGGCAATCGGGAATGGAAGGGTAAAACCTATCCTGCCTTTTCGGTGAGCTATCGTATACGCTCCGAACCCCAGGCGGTTTCTGGCCGACTCTGGCCGAAACGCATTACCGGCGCTTCTGATCAAATCGTATACTGGGACAGCGACATGGGGCAGGCCGTTGCCTATTCAGAAGAATTCCGCATGGTTCTGGAACTGTCTGACGGAATGACTGTAGAGTACCGGGGCAGGGCGGAAGCGGAGATCGTTGAATCCCATGAAATGGACAAGGAAAGGATCGCGGAGGAAATCAATAACGATCTCAGGCGGCTGCACATTCAGGATGTTACGGTGCGGGTGGTTGATGAAGGCATTGCGATCAGTCTTGATGATATTCAGTTCCATGCGGATACGGCGGAAATGCTTCCCGGCGAACAGGCAAAACTCGACAGGATTGCCGATATTCTGCTCCGTTATCAGGATCGGGACATTCAGGTCAGCGGTCATACGGCCCTTGCCGGCACTGCGGAAGGGCGGTTAAAGCTCTCCTATGACCGGGCCGCGGTAGTCGCCGATTATCTTCTAGGAAAAAAAGTCCGCACCCCTGACCGCATTATAGTGCGGGGTTATGGCGCGGAAAAACCGCGTGCCGGTAATGATACCGAAGAAGGCAGACGCCAAAACCGGCGGGTTGAGATAACAATACTGGAGAATTAGAACCCAAACCTAATCGTGACTTGGGTTGGAACTAATTTTCTCTATGGCATTGGCTACCGCATGGTATATGCTGTTGGCGAAAGACGGATCATCCATTGCCTGAGCAGCGTGCAGGCTTCCCAGCAAAGAAAAGCGGTACAAAGGCTTGACCGCATTAAGCGCCATAGCAGCCATATCAACCACACAGTCGTTGCAGCGGCAGATATCATCTCCCTTCTCCGCAAGTTGGCTTTCCAACTCGTTCAGAATCATGAGCTCCGACTCGTTTTTTAAAAGCTCAAAATCGTATTCATCAACAAAGGCCATAATTCCTCCCTGATATTTATTTGTTCCGTATATTATAGCAGGATATTCCTGATTGTTCAAATGGTTTTTCAGCCGGTCTCGCGGCCGGACAGAGCCAGCCAAAAATGCTATAGTTTGGGTATGGATACAGGTACTTTGCCGCCGCTTGTCGAAACAGATACAGCCATACATGAAAAAAGCGAATATCTTACCCGGCAGCTTATTACCTATATCGGCAACAAACGGTCTTTATTGGGTTTTATCGGAGACGGGATACAGAAAGTACAAAGAAGATTGCGCAGAAACAAATTGAAAATGTTCGATGTATTCAGCGGTTCGGGCATTGTTGCCAGATATTTCAAGCAGTTTTCAAATTTGCTTGTTGTAAATGATCTGGAAAAATATTCCGCGACAATAAATGCGTGTTATTTATCCAATGAAGATGCTCTGGACATCTCCCTGCTGCGTGAGTATTACAATGAACTTATCTCAGAATCAAACGGCAGGCTCTTTAAAGGTATTATTTCTGAAAAATATGCCCCAAAAGACGATACGAACATTCAACCCCATGAGCGTGTTTTTTATACAACACGGAACGCAATGTATATAGATACGGTAAGACAGTTAATACAAAAAATTCCGCGCAGCGAGCAAAAATATTTTCTGGCCCCCTTGTTGTCAGAAGCGTCAATACACGCAAATACATCCGGCGTTTTTAAGGGCTTCCATAAAAATAAAGAAACAGGCATCGGGCAATTTGGCGGCAAAAATCGGGACGCGTTATTCAGGATTACCGGCGATATACATTTGCCGTTTCCGGTATTCAGCAGCTTTAATTGCGATACAGTTATCTGTAACGGAGATTCAAACGATATAATACATACGCTGCCTGAAGTTGATATAGCGTATTTAGACCCTCCCTATAATCAGCACCCCTATGGTTCCAATTATTTCATGTTAAACCTGATACTGGATTATACCTATCCTGAAAATACAAGCAAAATATCCGGCATACCCGGCAGTTGGAATCGTTCTGACTACAATAAAAAAAGCCATGCGCTTAAATCATTAACATACCTTGTTGAAAATATTAACGCGAAATATGTTATAATCTCTTTTAATTCAGAAGGCTTTATAAGCGCCGGGCAAATGAAAAATATGCTGGAAAAAACCGGCAGGCTTGAAGTATTGGAAACTAATTACAATACTTTCCGGGGAAGCAGAAATTTAAGCGACCGCGAAATTCATGTAAAGGAATATTTATACCTGCTGGAGAAATAATTGCGTAATCCCCGTCATTTTTCCAAGAGCCAATCAAGCACGTTTATATGCTGTATGCCCTTGTAATTGTTGTGGTCATAGTCTCTGGTCAGCAAAAACTTCGGATAATTGTCTTTCTTTGCCTGTTCCCGCAGGGGTTCAATTTCCCGCGCAAGGGTATTCTCGTCCATGACGCTCTGGGCAACCTGATAATACTCAATGAGGCCGCCCGGCTTTTGGGCTACAAAATCTATTTCTTTATCGCCCATTTTGCCGGTGTTAATTTTGTATCCGCGGCGCAGAAGCTCAAGGTACACGACATTCTCCAGCAAATGCCCCGCGTCGGTCTGTGCTGTTCCGCCGAGCAGATAATAACGGAGACCGGTATCAACAGCATAGTATTTCGCATTTGTTCGCAATAGCTGCTTGCCGTTTGTGTGCCGTTCAACCCGATAGAATACGAAGCAGTCGAGCAGAGCTTCAAGATATTTTTCAAGCATTGGCGCATAGAGTTTTTTGTCGTTTGGCCTTAATTTGAATTCGTTATTCACTACGCCAACCATATTGTTAATTGAAGTTTCGCTTCCGATATTGCTGAAAAGAAAATTGACGACACGGGTAAGCTGCGGAAGTTCCTTTACGTCATCATGCAGCATGACATCGCGCATTATAATACTTTGGTAAATATGCGAAAGATATTCACGTATTCCCTCCTGATCCCATGCTGTGGCACTCTTCCGGTAAACCAATGTTTCCGGAAACGAGCCGGATTCAAGATACTGCTGAAATATAATATCCTGGTTCGCAAATCCATCACCCATGAGGCTGCCATTGGCTTTAAATTGGCCATCGCATTTCGCTATAAAAGCTTCATCTTTATATCCGCTCATATATTCCCTGAATGACAACGGAAGCATGTGGATTTGGATATACCGTCCGCCAAGAATTTTGGGCAGTCTATCCGCGAGGAGCGAAGAATTCGATCCCGTTACATACAGGTCTATGTTTTTCCGCATACGCAGGCTGTTTATCACCTCGGCGAATTCAGAAACAAGCTGTACCTCGTCAAGGAAAACATAGTTCTGTTTATTTTTTGCGGTCCGTTTTTTTACAAATTGATACAGTTTTGTGCCGTCAAGAAGGGGTTTGTTGTCAAAGTCCTCAAAGTTGATGGCAAGGATTTGCTCATCCTGTATCCCCCCGGAGCGGAGTGTATCCTGATACATCTTCAGGATTGTGGATTTTCCGCAGCGCCTGATCCCTGTTATCATTTTTATGAGGCCGGATGTAACCCTGTGCCGTTCAAGAGCGGCAAGGTAATCGGGACGGTGTATTACTTTATTTTCGACCATGAAAACCTCTATTCTACGATTTTAATAGATAATGCAGAAAAGTCAAGTGTTTTCTACGATTTTCGTAGATAATAAATATACTATACATTTGTACCCTTTTCAATGGAAAACAGCGCTTATTTTCCGCCTTGCCGCTCAAACAGTTCTTTCAACTCTTTGTGGCTCATGCGGGCAAGCCAGGATTCGCCTGAAGAAACTGTCATTTCCGCAAGTTCCTTCTTGCCGGTGATCATGGCGTCAATCTTTTCCTCAAAGCTGTTTTTGGTGATAAAGCGGTGAACAAAGACATTGCGCTTTTGACCGATTCTAAAGGCCCGGTCAGTGGCCTGATTTTCAACCGCCGGGTTGTACCATAAATCGTAGTGAATAACCCGGCTTGCCGCCGTAAGGTTCAGTCCCAGCCCGCCGGCCTTGAGGCTTACCAGCATGAGCCGCGAAGCGCTGTCATTCTGAAAACGGTCGATTGTCAGCGCACGCGCTTTCTGATTCATTGAGCCGTGATAGATCAGCGCCGCTTCTCCCAGTTCCGCGGTGATGATTTTGAACAGGCAGTCCAGGGTTTCAACATACTGGCTAAAGACAAGGACCTTTTCGCGGCTTGCGAGAATTTCCTCAAGCAGGGTGAGGAGCAGGCGGGCTTTTCCCGAAAGCGCAGAAATTGCCGGGCTTTCCTTGTCGTACACGCGGGGATGATCGCAGACTTGTTTGAGGCTGGTAAGCAGGGAGAGTACCAGCGCGGGTCTGTTCTCCGCTTCGATTGTTTCCGATTTTTTCATGGTTTCCGCGACAATGCTTTCGTAGAGGGCGGCCTGCTCTTTTTCCAGAACCGCGTACTCGTTACTGACAATTTTTTCAGGCAGATCCCTGATGATGCTCTTGTCGGTTTTGAGACGGCGCAGTAAAAAGGGAGCGGTGATTTTTCGCAGCGCTTCGGCTTTTTCCCTGCTGCGCAGCGCCTCTATCGGGCGGCGGAATTCGTTTCTGAATTCGGCGGCGCTGCCCAGATAGCCGGGCAGGATAAAATCAAAGAGCGAGCGGAGGTCTTCGAGCCGGTTTTCAACCGGAGTTCCCGAAAGGGCCAGCCGGAATTGGGGCCGCAGGCTTTTCACCGCGCGGGACATCCGGGTTTCGGCGTTTTTCATCAGGTGCGCTTCATCCACAATGAGCAGGGAAAAAATTTCCTGTTTCAAAGGGTCTGAATCTCTTGCGGCGGTTTGATAGGTTGTAAGAAAAACCTGATATTTTTTCCGATCCAGCCGCCGTCCTGTTCCGTGATAGCGCGATACCTTGAGCGAGGGGGCAAAGCGGGAAAGTTCTTTCTCCCAGTTTTCAAGCAGGGCCGCCGGGGCAATAATCAGGCAGTTGTGTTCCAGCAGCCCCTCTTCCCTCAGCCGCAAGAGGACGGCAATCGCCTGCACGGTCTTGCCCAGGCCCATATCATCGGCCAGTGTGCAGCCGAATCCCGCCATGAGTAAAGAGCAGGCCCAGTTGTAACCCCGCTTCTGATAGGGCCGCAAACTCGCGGTGAGCGCCACAGGCGGATCAAACTGCCGTTCCTCAAACAGCCGCCTGATGATTCCCCCGGCATCAAACGAAAGAACGCTGTCACCGGCAAGATGCGCCCTGAGAAAATCATTGATCCCCGGCTGCCCGGTTTGAGCTTTTTTCAAAAGCGAGGCCAATTCCTCAGTATCAATCCTGACAAAACCGTCCCTGAACCTGACCAGCGCCCGTTTCTGTTTTACAAGTTTTTCAAATTCTTTTATGTCCAGAATTCGCTCGCCAATGGCAACCTGCCATTGCCAGTCCAACAGCGAATTGAGGTCAAGGTAACTCACCACCCCGCCCTGCTCTTTGCCCTCGGCCCGCAGAACAAGCCGGGGCTTGAGTTCCCTGCTCAATGCTTTGGGAAGATTCACGCTTATTCCCAGCCGGGCAAGCAGTCCGGATGCGGACTCCAGAAAAGCGGCCAGCCGTTTTTCAGACAGCGCGGTTTTGTCATGCGTCATTAAGGAACGTATTTCCGGCAGATAATTTGAAAGCGCGGTGGGCGGCCTTAAAATCGAAAGTATGTCATCCTGTGTCAGCCCAGGTATTTTGTTCCGGCCCGCGGCGATTTTTGAAAGCGGCGTTCTGACCGTTCCGCTGTTATTTTCAAGCAGCACATCCATTGAAAGGGTAAAATCAATTGCCTCATCATCGCCGCTTTCGGAATCATCAGGCGTTTTGGCCCTGATATTTTTTACGGTAAAACTGTAGCGCCATGCGCCAAAATCAATGTGCAGCACGGAAAGCCAGCGATCAATGGAAACCGGAAGGGCCCGCAGCGCGGGGGAAGAAGTATCCATACCTGCGCCCTGAAAAAAAACTTCCAGCAGTTCACGGTATTCGCTGCTTCCGCCGCTTCCTTTTCGGGCGAACCAGTTCTGCTGTACCCATTCGCCCAGCAATGCCGAGGACAGAAGATCAACCACGCTTCGGCCTGATGCCCGCAATTTCCGGAAAGGCAGCATACCCCGTTCCAGATTTGCGATTGCGTCAAGCGCCTGGGCAATCTGCGGAAGGGTGTCGTATGGTTTCCAGATAACTTTCAGACGGTCGTCTTTGGTCAGTACATAGGGGATAAAGGCGCAGGCATCGATCAACAGGCCGAGAAATTTGAACAGGTAAAACAGAAACATATAATCATCAGTACCGTCATCAGATGAAAAACCGGCAAAGCGCCGGTATGCGTCAAAAACGCTGTGGCTGTGTTTGTTTCCCTGTATGTCAATTTCTTCAAGAACAGGCTCCGCGCCGGGGCCGGGGCTTGCGCAGCGCAGCGTCCAGCGGGAACGGGAGAAACGGTGTTCGATTTTATCAGTGTCATCCGCATAATCCCATGAATTAAAACGGGCGGCATAGTGATAAAATTCCGAAAGGGTAAACGCAAAGTCCCGGTCTGAAAACGGCGGCGAAGGCGGCAGCAGCGAGCTGATCAGTCCGGCGCAATGCGGAATTTCGCATAACACAGTTTCGGCCAGCGCCGCGGTATCAGGCGTTTTTGTATTTGCGGAAGTTTTTCCGGCGGGGCTGACAACAAAAGGCGGGGGAATGTCCCGCGCCGCTGATTTTCCAAAACGCGAAACCAGGTCCATCCCCCGCAGCCGGAACAGAACGCCGGGATCAGAATCCACTTCCCTTGCGATGATGTAATAAAGGGCCGCCATGTGTTTGCATGGATCGCCGTAATCGGGGCAGGTGCATGAGCGTTTCATGCTTTTCCAGCGTGTGGGGATAAGATCAATACCGGCTTTTTTTAATTTTTCAAGGAATTCTTCGGGAAGTTCTCCCGCGGCAATGCGGGAAAGCAGGGCCGGGTCTTCTTCGATCATCCGGTAGACTTTTTCCCGCTCTTTCAGCGGCGGGAACACAATTTCCACGCGGTAAAAGGGCCGGTAATTTCCTTCAACTTTCGCGGCGGCTTTTCCTTCGTCCAGATCGAGCGAGAGAACTCTGCCGGTATTGGCGTAGGTTCTGCCCCGGTCAAGCCGCGCTCCCATTTCATAGCTGTCAAGAATTTCGATAAACCAGGAACCCCAGGGGGTAACGCCGTATCTGTTTTTAGCCATTTTTTGCCGCTATGATCTATCTCCTGAAGAGCCTCCGCCAGGGGTTAACTCCGAAACGGACAAGAAAATAAATCCACGCAAAGGCAAAGCCCGCCAGATGGGTAAAATGGGCCACGCCGCTGTTGCGCGCGGTAAAGGAAAAGATCAGTTCCAGAGCGGTGAAACCCAGCACCATGACCGGTGCGCGCAGGGGAAGTATGCCCCAGATGTAAATGATCGAATCGGGAAAGAATACCGCGTACGCAAGTTCAACGGCGAAGATCGCGCCTGACGCGCCAACAAGAGCAACCCAATATGCGCCGGTAAACACATACACGAAAAACGAAAATATTCCCGCCAGAGTTCCGGTAACAAAATAGAAGAGCAGAAATTCACGAGAACCCATCTGCCGTTCAACCGGGACTCCGAAAATAAACAGGGCAAACATATTAAAGAAAATGTGGCTGAAACCGTCATGAACAAACATATAGGTAACAAAAGTCCAAATCCATCCATGCAGAACCTTTTGGGGTATCATGGCAAGGAAAGCAGTCATCAGTTCCCGGAAATTCCTGCCAAGAAAATACATAGCCATAAAAATGACAATGTTAATACCAATGATCCAAAATACCGCTCCATCGTTCCGGTAGCGAAAAGGTTGTCTTATAATGCTCATGGTATGTTTTCTCCGTTATTATGTTATTATC
>JAIRUN010000176.1 GCA_031254365.1 Treponema sp.
ATAAACAGATAGAAAACAATAAAGATAATGGCGATTATCGCCATCATCGCCAGAAAAACCACGGTCATGGTATTTGACAGAGCGCTGACAAGCGTAAGGGGATAAATGGCAGTGATATACCATCCCAAAGCCGGCACCTCGCCGAGGGCAACTTCATTACCCCCGTGCGCACTAAAAAATTGAAATTCCCCCTCTTTCAACTCTTTCGCCCGGGAAAGAATCTCCTCACCCATAGTGTCAAACTCTTTTTTCAGGGTGACTTTATTTACCACCAGCGACGTACTTTTCGCGCCGGTTATTTCCCCGTTGGCGTTAAAGAAGTACAGGGCCGCATTGCCCTTATAATTCCTGTAAATGGAATCAATAAAAGACGTCAGGTCAATGCCTGTCCCCAGTATGCCAATGGGGTTGCGTCTGGAATCAAAAACCGGCGCATTTATCCAGAGGTTGGTCACTTTCAGTTGCTCGTTATAGTTGATATTAAAATTATATCTCGGAGTTTCATTAAGGGTCATTAAATACCAGTAATTACTGGGATCGGTGGTATCAACGGTATGGGAATAGGCATCATTGGAGTAGAACTTTTTATCTACGTCGTTTACCCAGAATACCGATTTGCCCGCAAATGCCCTGCGGTAACCGGCAATTTCTTCAAAGGCGACTCTTTCCAGTTCGGGGTCGGTAGGATTGGCGAAGTATTTTTGTATTATGGGAGAATCGGCCATTTTAAGGGCAATGGCAATTTCGGCGTTCACCGATGATTCCAGCTTGATCCGCTCAATTTCCGCCGCTTTTGCCAGTTCATTGCCTATATTGATGTGGGAGATCTGCCACATTGACGCGGTAAAACCTATGCTCCCGCCGACAAAAATGATCACAAACAGACAAACTGAAAAAATGATGAATTTGCGTTTTATTGAAGTCCGGCGCTTCTGTGAGCCTGATCCTGAGGTATTGAGATTTTCCATAAAAAACCTTCCTTTTCGTAAGCCTGTTATACTATAAAACGGGATTATGCGGAGGTCAAGGCTTCTTCGTCCCTTGCTGTTTCCTGCTGGGGCGCGGCAGGGACTTCGATGCGGATTCGCTGGATGGAACGGGCCGTGCCGTCCGCGCCAATGTCTATATACACGCCCTGCAATTCCGGCTGATCCCATGCGTCGCGGGTCCAGTCGGGAATACCCGAAAGATATTCCTGTATGCGGGAAGCGGTATCGCAGCCGCCAACGGATTCGCGGCTGCCGGTACGGCCCGCATCGCTGATAACGGCGGTTCCGCCTGAGAGTATACACTCATCCGCGGTTTGAACGCGGGTATGGGAACCGATAACTGCGGAACAGCGGCCATCGGCGGCAAAGAACAGGGTTTTTTTCTCGGCGCTTGCCTGCGCGTGAAAATCGACAATAACGTATGGCGTTTCCCGGCGGAGCCGTTCCAGCAGCGCCGCAAGCATGGCAAAGGGACTGTTACTGTGGAGCCTTCCGAATCCGTTCTGCCCCAGCAGCACCGCCACGGCGACTTTTTCGGTTCCGGCCTTATAGACACGGGAGCCAAAACCCGGCGCTTCGGGATTAAGATTATCGGGCCGCAGCACATAGGGGAGTTTTTCAATATTTTCGGTCAAGTCTTTTTTGTAGTAACAACATTCCCCGGTGGTGAGTACATTCGCTCCCAGCTTATGGATATATGCCGCGTGGTTGCGGCCCAGACCGTTTCCGCCGGTTGCGCCGTCAGCGCAGGCGATTAAAAAATCCCAGGGGTAACGCTGTTTGAGTTCGGGCAGCGCCTTTTTGAAAGCGTATACACCCGCCTTGCCAACCAATTCGGCCACATACAGCACTTTCATTATTTTATAATTCTCCGGTTCCGGGGCGGCCTGTAGTTCCCCGCTGATCGGTAAGCCCTGAAAGCGCACGCTCAAATTCAGCGGCAGCCCGGTAATCCCCCAGTTCCCGGCAGGTATCCCGCAGGTTAAACAGGGCATCGTAATAATGCGGCGCGATACTTACCGCATCCTCAAAACATACGCGCGCTTCTTCAAAATTCCCCTGAGAAAAATACAAGACTCCCAGATTGTTCCAGATTTTGGGATCATTGTCATTGTGGTTCAGGGCAGTATGGTAACAATCTTCAGCCAGGTCTGCTTCATCCATTTCATAATAAATAAGTCCCAGCGAAAGCCATGCTTCGGGAAGGTTTTCCTGTATGGCCAGAGCCCGTTGAAAACTTTCGACAGCGTCCTGATAATCGCCGGTTCGCTGCTGGGCAATTCCCAAATTCAGCCAGAGCAGGGGGTTTTCCGGCTCCATACCGAGCGCTTTGCGGAACAGGGGAATGGCTTCGTAGGGCCGGTTTGCTTCGGTCAGGGCAATACCGGAATCATTTAAAAAAGCCGCTGTTTCCATGATATGAAATACTATCTTAATAATTGATTTTATGATAGAGTCATCAATAGGATTTATTTAAAACAGTGAAAGAAATTGGCGAATACAATGACAGCGTCTCCGAATATGAATTGTTCTCGTTTTTGTATGAACGGATAGCGAACAGGGAAATACTTACCTTCTCAAGACTAAGGGAATTTGCCGCGCCGGTTTTTCGGAACAAGCGTAATCAGGCGCTTATCATGCGGGCATTTGAGTTAATAAAACATTTATATTGGGGTTTTTTTAACACCATAAGTCCCGATACCCACGAAAAACTCTGGGGAGAACTGGTTATTTCTGACAAGGATTTTTCAAAAGCCGGAGACCTCAAGCAGACTCTGCAAATTTCAAACCTCTATATCGCCATATTGGATATTCACGGTTATACGCAATTCTGTATGGATTCGCGGAAGAATCTCTCCATGCTGCATACTCTGGATTGGGCCATTGAAAATGAGATTCGAAAAATAGCCACTGCCTGCGGAGCCATCAGCCAGCGGGAACGGGGAGACGAAGTGGTAGTAGTCGCGGCCAGCGCCGTTGATATACTGATGGCTACGCTGAGTATCATCGACTACTTCGGCAAAACCAATATCGTGGCCGATCCCAATATCCCCACCCAGCGTACCAGAGATGCCGTAGCCCTGCCGGTGTTCAAAGTTACCGCGGGGATTACCGGAGGGAACACCACCAGTCCCCTTATCATTACCGAGAAGGGTAACCTTTCCGGCTTCCTGCTTAATTCCGGTGCGCGTTTGCAAAACCGCGCCAATGAACTTTCTCCCACGGAATCGCGGGTGATGATCGCCAAACAGGTTGAGATGAACTATCAAAAAGAAAACACACAGGCCGCCCTGTGCAGCCTTGCCCAAAACGGGGCGATCTATTTTTTTGATACCGGTCATATTGAATTCAAGGGGGTGATGATCCCCACATACGAAGTGATCTTTAACCACGCGGAACGCTACAAGGAACAATTTGTCGCGGAAATGATGCGGCTTTTTGCTTCCATTCATGAGAATCTGTGGGAGCAGCGGATATTTCTGGATACCATAGATCTGCTTGCCAGAATCACCCAGGTTATGCCGAAGTTTTCCGTTGCGGCATCAGCAGCCGGAGCGCAGACGCTCAGTAATGATTCTTTTATCAATCTTACCAGGACGGCGATAAAGGCATATCTGGAGGAAGAGGATTATTCCACCGCGGTTGCCATGCTCAACAGATTTATCAAACTCATTGAGTTGATTCCATCCTTTGACCGGCTTGTCCTGGATTACCTTAAAGGAGTTGCGGAAAAATATACCCTTCTTCTTGATTCATACGAAAAAAGCATTGATAAACAGATCGATGAACAGGCTGTTCAGATATTTCAGGGAAATAATTACAAGGCATGGGAAGCGGCAAAAAAAGGAGCTGCGGTTTATGAACAGTTTCGCGCTGTTGGCCGTAAAAGCAGCGCCATTTCCAAAAAGAAAAATCTTTGGTACAATCTGATCAAAGAAAAACAAGATGAAATGATCTTTACTTTGCACTCCGGAAAAAAATAATCATGATAACTATCGCGTTTACCGGCGGAGGAACCGGCGGGCATATTTATCCCGGCCTTGCGGTTGCATCTGAATTGACCCGGCGTTTTGCCGCGGGGGACTGCCGCATTTTCTGGATTGGCTCCAATGCCGGCAGGGATCGAATGATTGTGGAAGGGGCCGGACTGGAATTTTTCGGCGTTCCCGCAGGGCGGCTCAGACGTTATCTGTCACTGAAAACCATTCCCGATTTTTTCAGAGTCATTGCCGGTTTTTTTGCCGCGCGAAAAATCCTGAAAAAACAGCGGGCGGATATTCTTTTTTCCAAAGGCGGTTTTGTCAGCGTGCCGCCCTGCGCTGCGGCCGCCTCGCTTGGTATTCCGGTGTTCACCCACGAATCCGACTACAGCCCCGGTCTTGCGACCAGAATCAACCTGCGTTTTGTTTCCCGCACCGGCGGCAGGGTTTTTATCGCTTATGATGATACTGCCCGTTTCCTGCCCGCGGCGCTGGCGGATCGCATAACAGTAAGCGGCAATCCGGTACGGAGCGCGTTTTATTCCGCTGATCCGGCGCAGGGCAGGGCCTTTCTGGGGCTGGGGCCGCAGGAGCGGATTTTGCTGGTATTGGGCGGCAGTCAGGGGGCGCAGGAAATAAACGAATTGATCCGCGCCGCCCTGCCGGAACTGTGCCGTCATTATACGGTGGTGCATCAGAGCGGCCCGGATCGGGGATGGGATATGCCCGCTTCGGATCGTTACCGGCCCTATCCCTACATAACGGACGAAATGCCCCATGTGCTGGCTGCGGCGGAACTGATTGTGGGCCGCAGCGGAGCGGGCACGGTCTGGGAAAGCGCTGCCCTGGGCAAACCAATGCTATTGATTCCCCTGCACGGCTCCGGTACGCGCGGTGATCAGGTGGAAAACGCCCGCTTCTTTGAACAGGCCGGGGCCGCTCAAACATTGTTGGGCGAAAATGCCACGCCTGAAGCGCTGGCAAAAGCCGTGGCCGCGCTTGCGGAGGATGCCGGAAAACGCAGCGCAATGGCAGCGGCGGCCCTGAAAACCGGGGAACGCAGGGGGGCTGAAATTATCAGCGATGCAATCTATAATTTTTTACATAAGGGAGAAAGCAGGTGAACTTGGCGGTGATTGATATTATATTTATAGCGTTAATTGTAATTTTCACCGTGCGCTGCGCCCTGCGGGGTCTAATCAGCGAAGTGCTGTCAATGGCGGCGCTGGTTCTGGGCCTTCTGGCTGCCCTGTTTTTTTGCGGTAATGGCGGTGAATGGATCAGACTCCGGTTTATGCCCGGTACGCAAACGATACCTGAAGTTCTCGCTTTTATCGCCCTGTTTCTGATCGTTTTTCTTGCCATCAAACTTGTGGAATCCATGTTGAAGGGAATTATCGAAGGAGTTATGCTCGGCAGCGCGGATCGTTTTTTTGGGATACTGTTTGGCCTTCTCGAAGGCATCATTGTGGTAAGCCTGATTTTGTTTGTACTTTACATACAGCCCCTGTTTGATCCCCACCCGCTGCTGGAAAACAGCGTCTTTGCGCGGTTACTCATGCCCATTATCACCGGAAAAGGAAAAGATTTTGCCGAATCCATAATTAACTCTACTGTGTTGTTGCGAATAACGGCAGGGAGCGCCGCCAGTGTTTGATAATATCATTGAACAGGGAGCGGCGCTGCAACTGCGGGATGATTTTCTTTCCCGCAGACTGGCTCCCTCAATGTTGTTTTTCGGGCCATCTGCTTCGGGAAAGGGCAGCACGGCGCTGGAACTGGCCCGTGTGCTTTCCTGCGAAAATAATGCGCCGCAGCCGGAGGGCATTGCCCCCTGGAACTGTTCCTGTCCTGCCTGCGAGCGCCACCGGTATCTCTTGCACGGCGATCTCGTAATACTTGGTTCCCGTCCCTTTGCCGCGGAAATTGCCGCTTCACGCGCCGCTTTTTTGCGGGAACCAGCCGCCGCGTCCAGAATGTTGTTTATCCGTTCCCTGCGCAAACTGCTGGCCCGTTTTTCCCCTGCCATCTGGGAATATGAATCCCGTTCAGGAAAATCCAATCCGCTTTCGCTGTTACAATCCCTTGAGGAAGATTTATCCGAATTTGAATCGCTGGCTGTAAATGCCGATCCGGGAGAAGCCGCCGTAATGACCGCGCTGGAAAAATTAAGCGATTCACTTGTAAAAAATGCGCTGAAACTTGAGGACGAAGGCATGGGTGACACAATTCCCATAGCCCAGATACGGCGCGCCGCGTACTGGAGCCGCCTTGCGCCTAACGGCAGGCGGAAAACCATGATTATCGAAAACGCCGACCGCATGAAGGAAGAAGCAAAAAATTCCCTGCTCAAACTTCTAGAAGAACCGCCTGAAACACTCAGTATTATTCTATGCGTACAGCGCCGCGAGGCGATCCTTCCCACGATTCTTTCACGGCTGCGGCCTTACCGTTTTCTCAGACGCGGTGAGGAGCATGAACGCGAAATTATCCGCCGCGTATACAGGGATACAACCGCGGTTGTAACACTTGAAAATAATCAGGCAGGCTTGATCAGCGCCTATCTTGATTCATTCCTTCCCCAGTCCACGGAAAAACTCTATCCGCTGGCCGCATTTTTTATCGCCTCGCTTGCCCGCGCCGTTGCGGTCTCCCTCAAAAAAAAGGGGATTGAAATCCCCGCAGAGCTTGCCGCGCTGGGCTCCCATTGCGGCCCCATTGCCGAGGCTGCGGGTTTGGCCCGTGTGACGAATTTCAAAGATGTAACAGGAACTCTGCTGTCGGAAAGCGGCAATTTCGAGGCCCGCTCTTTTTCACGGTTCATCAAACTTGTGCTTGATCTTGTTTCACAATCCCAGAGGGAAGTCCTGCAGGAAGCGCCGACGCATCCTCGCTTAATTGCGTATAACGGCATCTGGAGGAAATACGCCGCTCAGGCGGAAACGGCGACAGGCGTTTTTAATCAAAGTCCGGCGCTGGCGCTGGAATCTTTTTTCTACCGGTTAAAAGAGGACATTACCGGTGTAACGGTATGAGTGATTTTTACAGGCGGGCGATTAAAAAACTTGATAAACTCACGGCGGAGCAGTGCAGGGAACTTTTGGTTTCCGCGGCGGATGAAGTGGGCCGTCTGGAAACAGTACTCGATTCCATCACTGCGGGAATACTGGTCTGTGATGAAAAACACAATCTCCTTATGGCGAACAGAGCTGTCCGGCGGCTGCTTCCCATGAATTATGACGAAGGGAAGTCTTTGCGGAACGCGGTGCTGGATGAGCGGGTGGTGAAGTTTTTTCAGGAGACATTATTAAGCGGCGACCGGGTACTGGGCCGTGAGATCGATGCTGAAGTGCAAGGGAATAATCGTCTGCTTTCGGTCAGCGTCCTTCCGCTGGTACGGGAACGCAGGATAAGCGGTTCCCTCATCTACATTGAG
>JAIRUN010000076.1 GCA_031254365.1 Treponema sp.
TACCTGGACTAAGGCGGCATCATTGCCGCTCTGTCCCTGCAATGTGACGTTTCTGCCCAAAGTAAGCGTTACACCGTCTTCCACCGTAAACAGGCTTCCGTTGGACGAAAGGCTGATGATACGTTCCGCGCTTATACCGGTGATGGTCAGGCTTAAGGTCTTTCCGCCATAGGAAAGGGTAGTGGGGCTGATGCTTTCATCAGAGTCTATTTCAATAGCGTAGGCTGAGTTGCTTTCGCCTTTTTCCTGCACCCATGCCAGCTTTTCGGCAAGGGTTACGGGAATTTTTTCCTGCGGTGCGCTGACTACCGGTGCGCTGACTACCGGCTCTTCGGCAGCCTCTGGTTCCGGGCTGGATTTACAGGAAACACCTGCCAGAACAAACAAAACAAGCGCTAAAAAAGTAAATAATACCATCCTTTTCATAGGTCGCTCCTCCGGATATTACCCCGATTTTTCAATATATCAAGTCAGTATACCAGATATATTATTTTTTTTCAAGTTGTCCGCAAACCAAGCAGCCTTATGGACAACCCTAAATAACAGCCGCTGAAATCCGTTCTACCACATACAGGTTCTTTTCACCATCGCTCTGGAAATCAAAGCGCTCTCCTTCGGTTCTGTTCAGTATAGCGGAGCCAAAAGGAGAAAGATAGGAGATAATGTTATGCTCAGGAGCTGACTCCCAGGGGCCGAGTATGGTGTATTCTTCTTGTCTGTCTTTGGTCTCATTGCGCAGCAGCGCTGTGGTTCCAAAGGACACCCGTGCGGTAGTGACTGTTGCCGGATCAAAAAGCTGCGCCCGTTCAATATCTTCCTTGAGTCTCGCTACCTGGGAATTGAGCTGTTCCTGCCGTTCCTTTGCCGCCTTGTATTCGGCATTTTCACTCAGATCGCCATGCAGTAACGCGGCTTCGATTTCCTTTGAGTTGGCGGGAACATCCACTTCCATAATATGGACAAGCTGTTTCTGCTTTTCTTCGTACATGGCTTTTGTAACCATGAGTCCCCGGAACACTTTCTTTTCCACATCCACAAAGAACTTGTAATCAGGGTGTTTGTCCTGAATTCTGCTTTTCAGATTAAGTTTGTCCTGGGGATCAAGGTCCTTTACAGCGTTGATGAAGGTAAAGATTCGGGTGATCGTATCCTCATCGGCCGTGTCGACAAACGAATAGAGGCAGCCTTCCTTGAACAGAATCGTGTAGACCTGTTTGTTGATCTTCCGGTTCTCCGAAGTATCCCGCTGGTTTTCAATGTCGCGGTAACTGAGATCGAGTATATGAATAAGGATGATGATTTGTTTTTCAAAGGGAATGTTTACCGCCTTGAACCATTCGGTAGTGGCGGCATTTTTGAACATCCACAAAACCGCTTCCCGGTTATCCCTGAAATTCTCAAAGCAGGCGGCGCACATCGCGCTGAGTTTTTCCGTATATTTTTCTTTTTCAAGCTGGACAATGATCGAAGGGGCCAGCGCATAGGGAAAAAGCTCTACATAGATTTCAGCCCAGTTGGGAATAAAAAGCTGCACATGGCGCAGGAATTCCTCTCTGGATTTACTGTCCTTGAGATTTTTGAACAGCACGGAAACATTGGTAATGCCGCTGAAAATATCGGCGAAATTGAGGGAAAGCCCGGTTCCCAAATGCGGATACTTTGCCGCAAGTTCCTTAATCAGAAGGTAGGAAGCTACCGCCTGCTCGCCGGTCTGGTTTGAGGAACGGAGGAAGCCGGTAAAATACGAGAACATCTCGGCAAAATAGTCGGTGTCAATCTCGGCATCTTTTTGATTTGCATAGGCGCGGATGGTCGCGGCCCGGTCAAAGAAATTCCGCTGCGCCTTGAATTCGTTGTAGAGTTTTTCCGCTACACTGATTGGCCGCTCGCGCACAGTATAAAGATCGATGTTGTCCGGGCTGACTCCGAAACTTGGGTCTGATTTGAGTATATCACGGGCCTTGCCGCTCCAGCTTGTCCATTCCCTTTCGGACAGCACGCCCGGACACAACTCCGCCTTGATCCGCTTAAAATCGCAGGAATTCCCGAAACTTTTGATTACGGTTTTAAGGGTCCACACGCAATCACCCTTTACCTTTTCATAGAGTTTTTCTTTTTTCCATGTTGCTTTAAGTACCCAGATATGATCTTTGGGCAGGGTTTGCAGCGCGCCCACGGCCATTTTCAGCGACATTGAATGTCCGCGTTTTCTGGCAAAGTCAATCACAATATCATCGCCTTCTATCGAGGCGATACGGCCAACACCCCAGGTACGGTGAAACACAAAATTGCCCTTGTCAAAGGCGATGTGTTTTTCAAAATCAGTGAGCGCCTCGTGGACATCGCGGTAATTCTGGGTCAGGTTGGAAACACGGATATATTCCTCAAGCTGGCTGTGATCAGCGTATTTTTTCCGGAAACATTCGACAATTTCCCGCCGGGATTGCACGTCTTTCTCGTCATATTCAAGAACAATTTTGAGAATGCCAATCGCCGTTTCAACATCAGAGTCCTTGCACGATGCGTACAAATCTTTAAGAAGGATCACCGCCTTGTCCTCGCTGATGTTTTTGGCGATTTTTTTCTGCACAAGGATGAAGAAATCTATATCTTCCGGGCAATAAAGAAGGAGCTTTTCCCATATTTCGCGTACATTGGCAAAGAGCGCCTTGTTGGTATAGCGGTGCAGGGCCTTCTTGTAGTAGTCTACCGCAGTTTCGGTATTGTTCTGCTTCTCGTAATATTCCGCCAGGGCTTTGGCAAGGTCCGCTTCTTCGTAATCAACCTTAACCAGCCGCTCCCAGATTCCGTACAGGTTCACTTCATCGCTGTTGTCGTTTTTGCAGCAGTCGATCAGGGTGCGCAGGGCGAATTTGGATTCGCCGTAATCAAGAATCCGCTCGCAGAGGTATTTGACGATTCCCCATTTGTGGTTATCCACGAATATTGTTACTAGATTGATCATGGCGGAATCATCAATGATCTGGCGGGACAGCGCCACCATGCCGGAAAGATACAGGGCGATGATGCTGTTCTTGGTATGCGACAGATGTTCATCGCAGTCCTTTTTGAGATCATCAAACAATCGCCCCTGTTTGGCTTCATTGAGAATAGCGTCAAGTTCCTTGAACTGACTCGTAGAATAATTGCTGAGGGTGGCCCTGGTCCACTTTTCCTCATTCAGCATTTCCCGAACATTTTTCAGGAGAGGTATTGTTTCAACAACCGGGCTTTCCGAATCAGACATCTCTTGCTCCTTACCTTGTATACCGTTCATATATTACCGGATCGGTAACTTTTATTTTCAACAATGTTTCTTCAATCAATTCCGGGTTTTCCCTGGTGTTCTCATAATGATCGATCAGCCAGAAATACCGGTTGATCAATTTTGGCTTTAGATGGGCGTTTTCCTCAGGCCCGCTCCGCAGTTCCGTTTCCAGCGAAAAGATCGACTGCTTGAGTCTGCCGAGTTCAATCTGCTTGAGTTCCCGTGTTACCGAAAACACTCCCAGCAGGCAGCCGAACACCGGTATCCATTCGCAGAGCTCAGTTCCATTGTAACCCAGTTCTGCGGTCTTGTCCCGCAGCCGCAAAATCAGTTCGGATTCCATTGCCCGCATATCCACCTTTTCGGGGTCCAGAAAAAACGCCTCCCTGAACAGCACCTTGGCGGCTTTGGTTTCGCCCAGCAGCGCATTGACATCGGCAAGTTCCGCCAGTGTCTCAGCGTCCTCGCGCTTAAAGCGGACCGCCTGCTCAAGATATTTCAGGGCTTCATCGTAATTGCCCACACCCTTGTAACAGCGGCCTACCAGCAGCAGCAATCCCGGATCATGCTGGTTTACTCCGTCTCCCAGCAAGTCTTCAAAACAGCGCAAAGCGCTTGAAAAAACAAAGCGCCGCACCGCGTACTGGCATTGCTCAAAATACTCATCAAAACGATCCAGAAACACGTAGTACTGTTTTAAGCGGGAAAGGATAAATCCGCCCTTTTCGTACGGATTTTGAAACTCCTCAATCCGCCGGGTATTATCACGCCACCACCGGACGCATTTGAGCGCGTACTTGATTTCGGCATTGTCAAAATCAAGTTTCAGCGCTTCTTCCAACAGCGCTGCCGCTCCCGCCGCATCCGAGGCTTTCAGTTGTTCATAGGCCTGCTGAATAAGTCCCGTTACCGGCTTTTTCGTCTCCATCCCTTATAAAATTATACCATTTTGCGCCTGTTTGACAATATGGCTATGGGCAGAGTATGATCATAATATGGGGAAAACGTTAATTGCTCCTTCGATTTTATCAGCGGATTTTGCCGATTTTGCCGGGGCGGTCAGGGAAATTGACGCGTCAGGGGCGGACTGGATACATCTGGACATAATGGACGGCTGTTTTGTGCCGAATTTAACCTTTGGCCCCAAGCTGGTGGCTGATCTCAGGCCGCGCAGTTCCCTGTTTTTCGATGCGCACCTCATGGTCAATGAGCCTGAAAAACTGGTTCCCGCATTTGCCCAGGCAGGGGCGGATGGCATTACTTTTCACGCGGAGGCCACGGTTCACTCCCAGCGGCTGCTTACTTCTATCCGCGATATGGGGAAAAAAGCCGGAATCAGCGTTGTTCCCTCCACACCGGCGGCTCAGATCGGGGAACTTTTGCCGTATGCGGATATGGTTCTGGTGATGACGGTTAATCCAGGGTTTGGCGGCCAGAAATTCATCCCCGAATGTCTTGAAAAAGTGCGAAAAATCGCTGAAATGCGGAAACAGCAGGGACTTGATTTTCTTATATCCGTTGACGGCGGCATACAGGAAGAAACCGCCCCTGCTGCGCTGGAAGCAGGAGTAGATGTGCTGGTTGTTGGTTCGGCTTTTTTTGCCGCCGCGGACAAACCGGCTCTGGTAAGATGTCTGAAAAGCGGAGGCTAAGTGAGATGATGTACATCACCGATAATAAAATGAGGTGGATCAAAATGTCAGCGAATAAGACCCTTCTGCTTGCTGTTTTGTTTTTATGCGCATCAGGACTGGTTTTTACGCAATATGAATATGAGTATGAATATGAGCAACCGGATGAACCGGGTTACCTGCTGTACCGTGAAGGGCGCTTTATGGAGGCTGCGGTTGAACTTCGCCTGGCGCAGGAATCCGCGGCAGACCTTGCGGCATGGACAGAGGCATCGTACTGGCTTATTCTGGCTGAGCTTTCCCTTTCAGATTTTGGCTCCGCCATCTGGGACATGGATGATTTGCAGGATAAAGCGCCGGATAGCCGCCGGGCCAGGGACCTTGTGTATCACCGCGGACTTGCGTTATTTCACCTTGAGTATTTTGATGAAGCCATAATGCTTTTCAAAAGCTATGCGGATAATGCCGGGGAACGGGACAGACTGCGAAAATCATCCGCATACTACTGGATGGGGGAGTGCCTGTATTTACTCGAACTGCCGGAAATGGCGCTTGATTTTTATCATCTGGTTATAAAGCAGTATCCTGACAGCCTCAAACATGAAGCAGCTGCATCCAGAATTGCCGAGATAAAATATAAAGCTATCGAAGATAAACTTTTTACCCTGCTCAACTCATTGCATACGGAAATGGAACATCAGGAATGAAACTGGATCCCATTTTACGCAAGGCAAGCCAGCTCGCCTTCGGCAGGAAATACGACGCGGCAATGAGAATCCTTGAGCCGGAAGTAAACCGCTATCACGGTTCATTTCGCTATTATTACCTGCTTGGCATATCATGTTTGCATAGCGGGGATTTTGGCGGCGCGCTTACCTGGCTGCGCCTTGCCCGTGAGGTAAAAATACGCGATCCTCTGGCGCTGCTGGGCATTGCGGCTTTGTATATGCGCCGGGGTGAAACTGACAAGGCCGTTGACCTGTACCTTGAGGTACAGGAACTTGATGAAAAAAACCGTATCGCAAAAAAAGCCCTCGCGGTGATCCGTAAACACGCGGGAGCTGAAGCATTTTCAGCATGGCTTGAATCAGGAAAACTCCCCTCACTGTACCCGCCGATTCCCTTTGCGGGTTTTTCATCAGGGCAGATTCTTGGCGCGGCGCTGGCTGTAGCTGCTGTTGCCATATTCTGTTTTGGAATATTGATGTGGCAGAGGACAATACCCAATCCCTTTAACCAGCGGAAAAACCGTGCGGACATTGCTGCGCTTGTCCTGAGTCAGGAGGAACGGATTCAGCCAGTCGAAACCGGCGGAGTATACCGCTACATTCTTACCAGAACGCAGGCCCTTGAAACGTATGAAAAAGCATTGACTCTGTTTACCTCATACCGTGATGAGGCGGCAAAGCTGAGTCTTAACCGTATCCTGGAATCCAATGCGTCTGACGGGCTGAAAAATAAATCGCGGCTGCTCCTTTCTTATATGGAAGTTCCCGGTTTTGATTCATTCAGGCGCAGCGATAATGTTTCCTATGCCGAGGCAATGGTGGACCCGGTGCTGTTCCGTGATGTGCATGTGATCTGGCGGGGAATGGCAACCAATGTTGAAATCACCGGAAATATTACGAGTTTTGATTTTCTTGTTGGCTATGATACCCGCACAACATTGGAAGGCATAGTGCCCGTGGTCTTTGACCGGGCCATATCCCTGAACCCTGAGCGGCCTTTGGAAGTTCTTGGCCGCATCACTCCGCTCAGTTCCGGTATCAGGCTGGAAGGGCTGGCAATCCACCAGTCAGGCCGCCTGGAAAACCAGTGAAAGCAGTAGTTCAGCGGGTTACTGACGCTTGTGTAACAGTAGCCGGGTCCATGCGGGGCCGTATTGGATTCGGCCTTTTGGTGTACCTCGGCGTTGCTTTGCAAGACAAAGAGGCTGACGCAGACTGGCTTGCGGAAAAGATCGTAAATCTGCGTATTTTTAATGATGAAGAAGAAAAGATGAATCTGTCGCTCAAGGACATTGTTAACCATAAAAATTACATGGTTAACGGCGGCATTATTAACAAAAATACAGGTTCCACAGGCGTTTTAGCAGTCTCACAGTTCACATTATTGGGTGATGCCCGCAAAGGCCGCCGTCCTTCATGGGGAAAAGCCGCGCCTCCTGAAACAGCAAAACAACTCTACGAATACTTTACAGAGAAAATCCGCGAACATGGTTTGATCTGCGAAAGCGGTGAATTTCAGGCTTATATGCAGGTCAGCTATACCAATGACGGACCGGTAACGATTCTGCTCGACAGCAGTGAAGCAATACACCAGCCATAACCACCGGTGTCAGTCACCTTTTTTTTGCATTAGAACTTTAAGCCGTCAGTTTACCCTCTTACGACATTAACCTGATCGGGAAACGCGCCCAAACGCCCGGTTTTGGAGTCAAATTTGAATACCTTTACACTTTCGGGAATGGTTACGCTTACCAGCGGTTTATTGCCGCCAAACGCATTTGAATCTATTTTCACCACGTTGCTGCCGATGATTAGTTTGCCAATTTGGTTGGTCCAGAAAGCGTCTTCTCCTATCGTGGTTTTTCCCATAATCTCCACGCCCGTAAGCTGATTATCGCGAAAAGCCGCTATTCCGATTTCCTTTACCGCTTCGGGAATGGTTATATTTCCTGAAAGCTTATTGCTCATAAATGCCTCGTCTCCTATGGTTTTTACGCTTGCGGGAATCGATACGAGTGTAAGCTTGTTGCCAGCAAACGCTTTTGCTTCTATGGCTGTAACGCCCTCAGGGATAGTCACGCTCACCAGTTCATTTTTTTCAAACGCGCCTTCGCCGATTGTTTTAACGCCTGCGGGAATGATAATTTCCGTAAGCTTATTCCCTCTAAACGCCCCGCTGTACAGCTTTTCAAGTTGAGGGGGAAGTTTAAGAACGGTAAGTTTATTACTGGTTTTGCCGCCTTCGAATGCCCTTTCCCCGATTATAGTCAGACTGTCCGGAAGAGATACGCTTTCGATGAAGTTCTCATCAAATGCCTTATCCTGTATTTCGACAACGCCCTCGGGAATGGTCACGCTTTTAAGCTGATTGCCCAGAAACGCTTCTTTGCCGATACTTTCCACGCCTTTGGAAATGGTTATGCTCGCTATTCTGCTTCTCTGAAACGCGCGGTTGCCGATTTTTGTCATGCTGGGGGGAATACTCACATTGGCAATTTTGCTTACGTCTTCATTAAATCTGGTGGGCTTCTCAAACGCCTCTTCGCCTATGGACTTAACGCCGTTTTCAATGGTAATGCTGGTCA
>JAIRUN010000083.1 GCA_031254365.1 Treponema sp.
GTTGAATGGATACTGAACCATCCTGAAACCGGCGAGGCGATACCCTTCGACTCCACCCTCGCCCGCATAAAATATAAAGATGAATATGTCGTGATGAGCTACGGGCAGGACGTGCGCGAGCGGTACGCCGCAATAGCGAAAACACGCGAAGCCGACGAGCGCGCTCAGCTCATGCTTGAACAAGCGCCTCTTATCGCGCTGTTGTGGGACGATGATTTTCATCTTCTTGATTGCAACCAGGAAGCGGTGAAAATTTTTGGCCTGTCAAGCAAAAAAGAACTCATGGAAAGATTTTTTGAGCTTTTGCCGGAGTACCAGCCAAGCGGATTGACATCGCAGGAACTGCTTCTGAAAGCTCAGTCGCTGATTTTCAAAGAAAAAATAGAGTTCGCCAGGATTGACTTAACGATGAACCATTCGGTAACAGGAGAGGCGATACCCTTTGATATCACACTCGTCCGTATCAAATATAAAGATGAATATGCCGTATTGACCTATGGGCTGGATTTGCGCGAGCGGAACGACGCAATAGCTAAAATGCGCGAGGTCGATGAACGCGCGCAAATTATGTTTGACACTGCGCCGTTTGCCAGTTTTATGTTTGACAAAGACAATCATGTACTTGACTGTAATTATGAAATAGTGAAATTGTTCGGAATACCGGACAAAGATTTTTATTTAAAAAATTTTAGTGAATTGTCCTGTGAATATCAGTCTGATGGAGAGCTGTCTTCCGAGAAGGCGCTCAAGGAAAATCATATAGCGCTTGAAAGAGGATACCACCGTTTTGAATGGATGTGCCGAAGAACTAACGGTGAGCCCCTGCCTACCGAAGTAACTTTGGTACGTGTAACGTACAGGGGAGAATACGCGATAGCGGGATATATCAGGGATTTAACCGAACAAAAGGCAGCGGAGCAGCTTACCAAAGAGGTAACGGAAAAGACCAGTACCCTTACGGCAATCTTTAACTCCACACCCGACATGATATTTTGTAAAGACATTGATTTGCGTTATACCGAATGTAATAAAGCTATGGAAAATTATTTTAATATCCGTAATGAGGATATTATCGGTAAAGTTGAAGCGAGCGCCTTGAATATCCCCCCGCAGATAGCAGAGCATCTTATCGCCACTGATAAAAAAGTTATAGCCGAAAAACGGGGGAGTACTTCCGAAGAACTGGTAAAGTCTTTTGATGGAAAGATGTTACACTTCGAGATGATAAGGTCGCCGCTTATACAGGACGGCAAAGTAACCGGGATTGTGGGTATGGCGCGTGATATAACCCAGCGTAAGGCCGCAGAGGAGGAGATGAACAGGCAGCACTCGCTAATGGACACGGTTAACATGGCGGCGGCGGTTTTGCTTGAACCGGACATAAGCGGCGGCTTTAACTCCATAAACCGCAGTATGGAAATGGTTTGCCAAAGCATGGACGTGGATCGTGTGTTCCTCTGGAAAAATTTTTATAAAGATGATGACAGACTGCATTACAAACAAGTGTGCAAATGGATGCGTCCCGAATACAATATGGGCGATGATTTGCTTGAGTATACATACGAAGAGGCCATGCCTGTTTGGAAAGATCTGTTATTCGAAGGAAAAAGCATAAACGGTCCTTTGGATACCCTGCCAAGATATGATCCTGAAATTTCCTCTTCTTATACGCTGCAATCCATCTTGATTATGCCGTTGTTTTTAAAAGGAGAATATTGGGGCTTTGTCAGTTTCGACGACTGCCACAGCCGCCGTTTCTTTCCCATAACAGATGAACATATCCTGCGCTCATGGGGTCTGCTGCTTGTAGGCGCTACCCAGCGCGCTAAAATTATGCTTGATCTGGAACATGCGGTAGATGAAGCGAAGAATGCTTCCTCAAAGGCGATGAAGGCGTATGCGGAGGCGGAGACCGCTTCTGAGGCAAAAAGCCGTTTTGTCGCCAATATGAGCCACGAAATGCGTACGCCCATGAACGTAATCGTAGGGCTTACGGACTTGATGCTGGAAGAAGAAGACACTCCCGGTAAAATAAAGGAGACGCTGCAAAAAATAAACACGGCGGGCAGTACCTTAATGGGGCTTATCAACGACGTGCTGGATATTTCAAAAGTTGAGGCAGGTAAGGTAGAGTTGACACCTGAGAAATACGATGTGGCAAGCCTGTTAAACGACATTATAACACTCAACATTATACGCATTGAGGAAAAGCCCATTACATTCAAGCTGGATATTGATGAGGAACTGCCCCGTTCTCTTTTTGGAGATGATCTGCGGGTAAAACAAATATTGAATAACCTGTTAAGCAATGCCTTCAAATACACCAAAGAGGGAACCGTTACGTTAGGCGTTGATTGCCGGTACGAAGGCAGGCGGCATGGCGATACGGTATGGGTTTCTTTTTGCATTAGCGACACCGGCATCGGCATACGTGATGAAGATATAGACAAACTGTTTACCGATTACAATCAGGTGGACACCAAAGCCAACCGTAAAATCGAGGGAACCGGTTTGGGCTTAAGCATAACCAAAAAGTTTGTTGAGCTTATGGGCGGTGAAATAACGGTAGAAAGCGAGTACGGCAAAGGCAGTACCTTCCGGGTACGGATTCGCCAGGGCTTTGTTACGGATAAGCCCATAGGAAAAGAAATCGTAGAAAGCCTGCGTGATTTCCGCTATTCAGACAAAAAGAAACTGGTACAGGAAAAGCTGGTGCGTTCTGATTTGAGTTACGCGAAGGTATTGGTGGTGGATGACTTTCAGACGAATCTTGATGTTGCAGCAGGGATGCTGCGCAAGTACAAGATGCATGTGGACTGCGTAACGAGCGGGCAGGAGGCCGTCGACCGTATACAAGCTGGTGAACCTGTTTACAACGCCATTTTTATGGATCACATGATGCCTGAGATGGACGGCATGGAAGCGACCAGGTTAATTCGCGCTTTAGGTACGGACTACGCGAAAAGACTGCCTGTTATCGCGTTAACCGCCAATGCGGTTGCCGGAAGCGAGCAGATGTTTTTGGATAACGGCTTTAACGCATTTTTACCCAAACCAGTCAATGTGATGAATCTGGACGCGGTTATTCAGAAGTGGGTACGGAACAAGGCAAAAGAAAAATAAAAAAGGAAAAATTAACAATGAAAAGTGGTAAAAAAATATTAACGGTTATACTTATTTTAATATCTGTTTTGTCCTGCGGTAAAAACTCAAGTCCGGTTGATCAGGCATCTAAAGATAGCGTACAATCCCCATTTGCCTCGTTCAGGGACATTCCCGGCGTAACGGCACAGGAGATTGCCGGTATAGAAGCATTGCAGCAAAAATATAAATCATTGAGTTACGGAATGACACTGTCAACCGAGGCGTTCATAACGGAGAGCGGTGTAGGCGGCTACTCCGCCTTGTTTTGTGAATGGCTGGGCGGGCTTTTCGGTATCGAATTTCAGCCTGCGGTATATGCATGGAATGATTTGATTGAAAAACTCAATACTGGTGAAATTGATTTCGCGGGCAACATAACCCCCACCGAAGAACGCATACAGATGTATCACATGACCGCTCCTGTTGCCGAGCGGCAGTACAAAACGATTCAGCGTACAGGAAGCCTCCCCCTTGACCGGCTTGCGCTGACGCGACCCTTAAGGTATGTGTTTCTGGAAGGAACCGCTTTTGTCGATACTGTAGCGTCTATAGCTGGAAGCAGTACATACGAATCCGTATTTGCCAGTAATTATGAAGCGGTGTATCGCATTCTTGAAAGCGGGACCGCCGATGCTTTTATCGGAGACAGCGCGGTGGTGTCAGCCTTCGACATCTACGGTGATATGTATACCGATGATTTTTTGCCGCTGATTTTCAGCCCGGTTTCCATGGCAACGGCACAGGCGGAGTTCCAGCCCCTTATTTCGCTGGTAACGAAGGCACTGGAAAACGGAGCAAGACCTTATCTGAACTATTTATACAATCAGGGTTACGAAGCATACAAAAAAAATAAATTCTTTACGCATCTCAGTGAGGAAGAAAAAGCGTATTTACAAAACACGTCCTCCGTGCCGCTGGCGGCCCGGTACTTCAATTATCCCGTTGACTTTTACAATATCTATGAAAAAAAATGGGAAGGCATTGTCTTTGACGTACTGGCCCAGGTGGAAGAATTAACCGGGCTTACTTTCAAAGTCGCCAACAGTACCAGCACGGAGTTATCTGATCTGTTTAACATGGTCTATGACGGAAGGGCGCACATAATGCCCGAACTGATTTATTCCGAAAGACGGGCGCAATACGTTATATGGACGAAGCATATATTCCTGACAGATCAACTGGCGCTTCTGTCAAAATCAGCATACCCCCATGTAAGCGTTAATGAAATACCGTATAAAAGGGTAGGGGTGATAGCCAATACCGTCCGCGCTGAAATGTTCCACAGATGGTTCCCCAGCGCCGAAAACATAATCGAATTCGATACTGATGAAAACGCCATGCGTGCGCTGGAACAGGGTGAAATTGATCTGGTAATGTCGAGCAAAAACAGGCTGCTTTCTTTTCTTAATTTTCAGGAGATTTCACTTTTCAAGGCTAACTTTATTTTCAACTACCCCTATGAATCTACTTTCGGTTTCCACAAAGATCAAACTCTTCTGTGTTCCATAATGGATAAGGCGCTTCCCCTTGTGGATACCCACATGATCACGGAACAATGGCTGACCAAAACTTATGATTACCGGATAAGGTTGATGGAGGCGCAGCGTCCCTGGCTGATGGGAGCGACCGCCCTGTCTCTGGCTGTGCTTGCTCTGATACTGGTTTTATTTTTCAGAAACCGTAGCGAGGGGAAGCGTCTTACAAAACTGGTGGAGGAGCGGACAAAGGAGGTGAGAAACGCTTCAGAGGCAAAAAGTCATTTTGTCGCCAACATGAGTCATGAAATGCGCACCCCCATGAACGCGGTCATCGGACTGACCAATTTGATGCTGGAAGAAGAAGACATTCCCCGCGTCGCTAAAGAAACGTTTAAAAAAATAAATACTGCGGGCAATACCCTCATGGAGCTTATCAGCGACATACTGGATATTTCCAAAATTGAAGCAGGCAAGCTGGAGCTAACGCCGATAAAATACGATGTCGCAAGCCTTATAAACGAAATTGTAACAATCAACATGGTACGCATAGTAAATAAGCCTATCACATTCAAGCTGGACATTAACGAAGATATGCCGTCAATTCTTTTTGGTGACGATCTGCGGGTAAAGCAAATATTGAATAATCTTTTAAGCAACGCGTTCAAATATACAAAAGAAGGAACCGTTACTTTGGGTATTGCTACTAAAGGCGCTGCCATTAATGACGGTGATGATATATGGGTTTCTTTTTATATAAGCGACACCGGCATCGGCATACGCGCGGAAGATATAAAAAAACTCTTTGTGGACTATAATCAGGTGGATACCCAGACAAACCGCAAAATTGAAGGCACGGGGTTGGGCCTGAGCATTACGAAAAAGTTTGTGGAACTGATGGGCGGGGAAATTGTGGTGGAAAGCGAGTACGGCAAGGGAACTACGTTCCGTGTACGCATCCGTCAGGGTTTTGTTTCCGATGAGACTATAGGAAAAGAAATCGCGGAAAATCTGCGCAATTTCCAGTACGCAGACAAAAAAAAGCTGGCATACGAAAAGCTGATGCGGCCTGATTTAAGCTATGCCCGCGTACTGGTAGTAGATGATTTTCCCACAAACCTTGATGTAGCCGCCGGGATGATGCGCAAGTACCGGATGCAGGTGGATTGCGTACTGTCCGGTCAGGATGCCGTTGATCGCATTACCGCCGGAGACCCGGTATATGATGCGATTTTTATGGATCACATGATGCCTGAGATGGACGGCATGGAAGCGGTAACAAAGATTCGTGAATTGGGAACGGACTACGCTAAAAAGCTGCCTATTATCGCGCTGACCGCCAATGTCGCTGTCGGAAACGAGCAGATGTTTTTGAACAACGGATTTAATGCGTTTTTATCCAAGCCTTTTAGCGCGATGAGCCTGGATGCGATAATACAGAAGTGGGTGAGATCAAATGAAAAATAAAACAAAAAAAATAAAATACGGAGTTACACGGAGAAAAAAGGAAAGATATCATAAAAACTCCGTGATACTTTTTATAATAGTAACGGTTTTTGTTTTAATGGCATTTTTTTCTTGTAGTAAAGCAACCGTTCCGGTTGAATCAGTGGCCGCAATATCCCCATTTGCCTCGTTCAGGGACATTCCCGGCGTAACAGCACAGGAGATTGCCGCCATTGAAGCGCTGCAAAACCGTTCCCTTATCTTCGGGACACCCGCAAGCACCGAAGCGTTCATTGACGGAAACGGTAACTACGGCGGATATATCGCCCGGTACTGCGACTGGCTGACATCGCTGCTTGGTATCCGCGTTACGCCTGAAGTTTTTATCTTTAGCGATATGATGGATAAACTGACATCAAGGGAGCTTGATTTCGGCATAGTGAGGGACAGGGAGGAACTCCGTAAAGAGTATTTCCTGACCGATGCCATTGGGCAGCGCATGATAATAATGATGCGGATTAGAGGCAGCGATGGTATCAATACCATCAGCATGACCCGCCTGCCGCGTTATATTTTTTTGCGGGCATCAAGCACCTACGATATGGTTTCCGCCGCGCTGGCAAGCGGAACTTACGAGGCCCTTTTTGCCGCCAATTATGAAGCCGCTTACGCCATGCTTAAGAGAGGGGAGGCAGACGCTCTTATAGAGGCCAATATCATCGAGGGCAGCTTTGAAAGATACGGCGATGCGTATGCCGAGAATTTTCTGCCCCTGCTGTTCAATCCGATAAACATGATAACGGCAAAAGCGGAACTCGAACCCGTTATTTCTGTTGTAACAAAGGCGCTGCGAAACGGCGCTATGTCCTACCTGATTCGTTTATACGAAGAGGGACACCGGGATTACATGAAACATA
>JAIRUN010000084.1 GCA_031254365.1 Treponema sp.
ATTACTGTTTTTCCAACACTCATTCAGAAACTCCTGTTATATTATTCATCAGTATACTATACTGGTAAGCCGAGGTAAACATGGGGATAGGCGAAAAATTGGGGGAGATTGCCGGACGGCAGAAAGCGCTTGCCGGAGAGCTTGAGTCGGAGTACCGCGCGCTTGAGAGCAACAATTTGGCAAAGGAAAACGCGGCGCTCAAGGCGCAGGCCCAGAACCTTCGCGCCGAAATTGAAAAAGCCGCAAGAGAGGCGGCATCTCTTGCCTCTGAAAACTCCGGCCTGAAAAACGCCCTGTACGAGTACGTTTACAACGAAAAAATTGCCGTTGCCGAGAACACCGCGAAAAAACTGGACATCTATTTACGTGCGGGAACGGATGAGGAAATAAAACGGCTGGCGGAAAACGAAAAACTTGGGGAAATTGTAAACCGTCAAAAAACGCTTGCCGGCGAGCTTGAGGCTGAATACCGGACGCTTGAGAATAGTGATTTGGCAAAGGAAAACGCGGCGCTCAAGGCGCAGGCACAGGCTCTTCGCGCCGAAATTGAAAAAGCCTTAAGCGATGCGGCGGCTCTTGCCACTGAAAACTCCGGTTTGAAAAACGCCCTGTACATACGCATTTTCAACGAAAAAACCGCCATTGTCGAAAATACATCAAAAAAACTGGATGCCTATTTCCGCGCTGAAAAGGACGGGGGAATAAACCGGCTGGAGGAAATCGAAAAAAATGTCGCGTCACGGATTAAGGCCCTTAAGGATACTCTGGCAGATAATGCCATTGACATGGAAAAAGAATTTGAAGAAAGACTTGACGGCTTGTCGGTACTGCTGGATAAAAAATTAACGGAGGCGCGGCTTATGGCAGATCAAACTTCGGGGCCTTTCTCGCAGGAAGAACGCGAGCAGCTTGAGGCCGTGAAAAACGGGGAAATCAGCGATGAGCAGATCCGCGCTGTTGCCAAAAAAAACAATATCGAGCGCTTTGTCGGGTTGAATATTCTGAACGTGATCGGCGTACTCCTGTTAATCGCCGGGGCCATTACCGCCATGCGTTACACCTACCTGAAATTAAACGACTTGTTCAAAGGGGTGATGATATTCGCGCTTGGCGGAATAATGCTGGCAGCGGGGGAGTTCCTTAACAGGAAGAAGCCCAATATTTTCTCCCTCGGAATATCCGCTGGGGGCATTGCCATTTTGTATGTCGCGCTGGCAATGAGTTATTTCGCCCTGCACATTCTGGGAATGTATCCTGCCATTGCTGTTTGCGTGCTGCTGACCGCGGGGGCGTTTGTGCTGTCCAACCGTTACAATTCGCAGCTCATTGCCGTTTTTGCGCTGGTTGGCGGCTATTTGCCGATATTCTCCATTGGCGATGATATCGTGTTCGTGTACGGGGCGATGGTGTATTTTGCCGTTCTCAATTTATTTGCGCTGGGCATCTCCTGGAACCGGAAGTGGCGGGTTACAGCGTTTATCGGACTGGCCCTCACCATTATAGGAACGGCTTATATCTGCCTGTTTATTGGTCCCGGAAACTTTTATCAATACAGCGAAGCAGCCGCCCTTAATGCGGCGGTAGCAATTATCTATGCCACATTCGCCTTTTTGATCTACACCGCCATACCGATAGTAAGCGCCTACCACACCAAAACGAGTTTCAGAAAATCCGATGTGATATTGCTGGCAATAAATACCATATCCAGCAGTATCATAATATACGGGGTATTATACCGTTTCGAACTATACGATTATGACGGCTTGTTTGCTGTCGCGTTTGCCGCGTTTTATCTGCTGTTAGGCAGATTTATCGAAAAGAAATTCGCAAGCGAAGAACCGCATATACGTGCCTTGTTTTACCTGACCGGACTTGCCTTTGTGGTACTGATCGTCCCCATGCAATTCGGCAGGGCATGGCTCTCGCTTGGCTGGCTTGCCGAGGGGGTGTCCCTTGCCGTTTACGGAATTTTGCGGAACGAAAAAAGGTTTAAGCAGGTTGGATATATTATCTGTATTTTGTGTCTGGGCGCGTTTTTCATATTCGACATAGTTTTCAGAGATACCCTTTTTGTATGGAAGTATCTGGCAATTACACTGGGGAGCCTGTCCATTCTGGGCGCGTATATGTACAAAAAAATGATGAGCGGGACATTTATTTTGGTCTACAAATTCATCGCATTGGTAAACGCGTGGGTTTACGCGATATACATTATCTGGAAGCAGGAGAGGGCGTTATTCGCCATGTTTCCCGGCGAAAGTGTATTTCAGATCGTGTACCTTCTTTCCGCAGCCTCGATAACCGCTACGTTTTGTATCGCCTACGCTATTTCACGCATAAAACTTCTGGTCAGCGGTGAAACAAAGGTTTTGTCAGTCATATTGTACATCATCGGGATTATCTGGCTGTTTGTTAATAACAGCGCCAATTCGCCGGTCGCTTCGCGCTATCTGCGGACAATAACACCTAACTTTGGCATAACGGTCATTGGAACGCTAATACTTGCGGTATTGTGCCTGTTGTCCCTTTTTGCCGTGCGGGATGTGATGAAGATCATTGTTACACAGCGGAATAAAGGAATTGAATGGATGCCCCTGGTTATTTCGGGCTATTTTGTTATTGTTCTTACGCAGAATTTGATTGTACAGTACAACCTGAGCTTTTCCAGCGCCGCCATAAGCGTCATTTACGTATTGGCCGCGCTTGCGTGGATCATATACGGCTTTACGCGGCGCTTTGCTTTTATCAGACGTTTTGGCCTGGTGCTGGCAATTTTCGCGGTAATAAAACTGTTCCTGATTGACCTGGCCAGTTTGACGCAGGGCTATCGGATTATATCGTATTTTGCCCTGGGCATTGCGCTTCTCGCCATTTCGTTTGTGTACCAGTATTTCAGCAAACGGCTGGAATTGAAAGAAGGTACTGCCATTCAAAAGGACAATCCTTCATGAGGATGAATAAGCTGTGCCTGCTGGCGGCCTTTCTTCTTTTTGTCCTGCCTCTGTTTGCGCATAACGCCGGTATTGAAATAAAGGGCGAAAACCGCTACAAGTCGGTGCGTTTGGCCCCGCCGGTATACAATGGCTCGTACAACAGGCTCGCCGATCTTCTGATAAAAAATTCAAGCGGAGATACAGTGCCGTATTTTATTAACTCAAACCAGAATGAAACAAACATCCGCCATGAAACCATGTTTATCGAAACCTTTTTTCCCAGGTTTACCGTTAAGAGCGAGAATAAAAAAACAAAAATTGATATTGCGGGCCTTAAAAATCTTCGCCTCTGCGATCTGGTGATTGAAACTGACAGTATGTTTATAAGGAATGTCTATGCGCCGGGAGGAATAAAAAAAGAACTTTTCCATTTGGCGATAAACGATGAGGTATCCAGCGACACTACCCTGCCGCTGAACCGGCTTATTGCATGGGACGAAACATACACGCTTGTCATTGACGATGCCGATGACCGGCCCATCAATATAAAAAGCATTGCCGTGCGATATTACGCTGACGACTTGGTGTTTGAGGGGCAGGCGGGCGAAACATACACGCTGGAATTTGGTATTGATTCTGTCAAAGCGGCTCCCGTATACGACATCAGCCGCTACAAAAACGAAATCCTCAAAGGCCCCATTGACAAAGTTTCTCTTGGCGAAATACGGTACACCGAAACACCCCCGGAACGCAAATTTGTTATTAACAAAACTGTTTTTAATATTGTAGTTATACTCGTTGCGATCCTGCTGGGCGCACTGATTGTTTTCAGGCTGAAGAAATGACTGTATGCGCCGGAGTGACCGGCGGCCTGCTGAACCTCTACTTGCACAAAACTTACGCTACGGGCTAGAGTAAGGTATGCTATATAGTGTGCGGCACGCGGCCTTTTTTGTAATTATTATGTTCATTGCCGGGGCCGCGCTGTGGCCGCAGGCCGCTATTGTTTTACAGGATGAAAACGATCCCCGCTCTTTTGTCGGCATGAAGATCGAAGAACTTATCGGCCGTTGCGGCCCGCCCGGATCAGTACACGCGGTCAGGGGGAATGAAGACTGGCAGGACGATGTGGTCTTTGTATACGGTGAAGGCAGGCAATGTCCGCCCGGAGATTTTTATATTTTTCAGGACAGGGTATGGCAGCTTGGGCTTAAATCCGCGTATGGTATCACAGTGGGGGATCATAAGGCAGTGGCCGCACTGGTCTTGGGCGGAGAAGCTGAGGACAAAGGGGATTATATTCTTTTTCCCCTGCGCGGTAGCGGCTGGCCCCTGATACTGCGGATTAACGTTAACAGAACGGGCTTTGTGTCGGCGATCTTTGTGTACCGCCCGGATTTTTAGGGATTAGTATGGCTGGTAATATTTTTGGCGATTTATTCAGGGTTGTTACATTCGGGGAGTCCCACGGACAGGCAATGGGCTGTGTGATAGACGGCTGCCCGCCGGGGCTTGCGCTTTCCGCCGAGGACATTGAACGGGATTTGCGGCGCAGACGGCCCGGTCAGGGCGGCGCTTCAACTGCGCGGAATGAGGCGGACACGCCTGAGATTCTCTCCGGTGTTTTTGAAGGTAAGACTCTGGGAACGCCCATTGCCATTGTTATTCGCAATACGGATCATCATTCTTCGGATTATGAAAATCTGCGGGATGTTTTTCGTCCGGGTCACGCGGATTATAGCTGGGAAGCCAAGTACGGAATTCGGGATCACCGGGGCGGCGGCAGGAGTTCCGGCAGGGAAACCGTATGCCGGGTGGCAGCGGGCGCGGTGGCAAAACTGCTCCTCGCCGGCCACGACATTCAGATCAGGGCATGGACTTCCGCCATTGCCGGTATTGATATGCCTGAATCCGGCTCTCCTGAATTTGATTTCAGCGAAACAGAGCAAAATCCCCTGCGCGTTCCTAACCGCGCCGGAGCAGAACAGGCAATGCGCGCAATCGAAGCGCTCCGCGCCGAAGGGGACAGCGCGGGCGGCATGGTGTCCTGTTCGGCAAGCGGCGTTCCCGCGGGGCTGGGCGAGCCGGTTTTTGACAAACTTGATGCCCGGCTTGCCGCTGCCATGCTGTCCATAGGAGCCTGCAAGGGAATTGAATTCGGCGCGGGCTTTGCCGCTGCCCGTATGCGCGGGTCGGAGCATAATGTCATTCCGTGTGGAATACTCGGCGGCATTTCCAGCGGTCAGCCCGTTGAATTCAAAGCCGCGTTCAAACCAACGCCTTCAATCGCCACGCCGCAAAAGGCCCTTGACCGTGGTGGAAACATACGGGAACTGGTGATCAGCGGACGCCACGATGTCTGTATTGTTCCCCGCGCGGTTCCGGTGGTGGAAGCCATGACCGCTCTGGTACTGGCTGACTGTGTGTTGTTACAGCGGGCGCTTGTCCGCCCAGATTAAGATGGCCTTGCCACGGCCGCTTTTCTTCCGTTTTTTTTCTTGACAATCCTTCCATACCGGGGCATGATATTTAAAGGTGCTTGAATGCCCCTAAAGGAGTCCCAGTGAGTTACACAACAGATCAAATCAAGAATGTTGCTATCGCCGGACATGGTCAGACCGGTAAAACCACCCTTTTTGAGCATTTGCTGTTTGCCGGGGGAGTTATTCCCCGCGCGGAAACCCTGGAATCCGGCAAAACCGCCAGCGACTCCACCCAGGAGGAGATTGACCGGAAAATCTCGATATATGCGTCTCTGGGTCATATTGAGCGGAACGGGACGAAAATCAACTTCCTCGATACGCCAGGATCGTCTGATTTCAGCGGTAATGTGATTTTAAGTTTTCGGGCTTCGGAATTTGCCCTGCTGATGGTGGATGGCCGTTCAGGTGTGCAGATTGAGACGATCAAACTCTGGCGGAATTTGGACGAGAGCGCCAAGCCTCGCGGGGTTTTCATCAACAAACTGGATAATGATCAGGCCGACTTTGACAAGGCCCTTGCCGATATAAAAGAAAAATTCAAAATCGAACCGGTTCCGGTAACACTGCCTATGGGTTCGGGCGGTTCTTTCAAAGGCGTTATTGACGTACTGAACGAAAAGGCGTATCTTGCTGCGGCAGACGCGGTTGAAAAAGAAGGCCCTGTCCCTGATGAATTCAAAGACGCGCTGGCAGCGGCCCGCGAAAAACTGATCGAGGCAGCCGCCGAAGGCGATGATACGCTCATGGAGAAGTACATCGAAAACGGTTCCCTTTCGCCGGAAGAAATGAAAAAGGGGCTGATTGAGGCGCTGGCGGAAAACAAGTATGTTCCGGCCTTTGCGGGCGCTGCCCTTAACAATGCCGGTATTATTCCGCTCATTGATTTTATTGCCGCGGTGGGACCGAATCCCCGGACCGCGAAAGACGCGGTTCTTGGCGCGGAAAGCAAGACCCAGGAATTTCCCATTGATCCGGACAAGCCGCTTTCGGCGCTGGTTATCAAAACCACCTACGATCAGTTTTCGGGAAAACTTTCATGGATAAAAGTGATCTCCGGCAAACTGGCGGCAGATGCCGAAGCCTACAATGTGTCGGAAAGCAAAAAAGAACGTATCGGTAAACTCTACACCTGTCAGGGCAAGAAACTGGAAGAAGTGAGGGAACTGTGCGCCGGTGATGTGGGGATTATTACCAAATCTGCTACACTCAAAACCAACGATACCCTGGCCGCAACTGACACTAACCTGAATTTTGTCCCGCTGCACCTGCCTGAGCCGGTACACTCGGTAGCGGTTAACGCTACTGCCAAAAAGGACGATGACAAACTCGGTGAATTTCTGGTACGCGCCGCGGAAGAAGATAAAACTTTCCGCTATGTCTTTAACGGCGAAACCAAAGAAACGGTGATCTCCGGCATGGGCGAACTGCAAATCGGCATTATTCTTGACAAGATTAAAACCAACCAGAAGATCGAAGTTGAAACCCACGTTCCAAAAGTCGCGTACCGTGAAACGATCACCAAAAAATCAGGCGCTGAATATACTCACAAAAAGCAGACCGGCGGCCACGGTCAGTACGGAAAGGTAGTGCTGGAAATCGCCCCCCTGCCTCGCGGCGAAAATTATCAGTTTGTTAATGCCATTTTCGGCGGCGCGATACCAAAGAACTATATCCCCGGTGTTGAAAAAGGCATCGTGGAAGGTATGGCCCACGGCACTATGGCGCAATATCCTGTTGTGGATGTTGAAGTAAAAGTAGTGGACGGCAAGTACCACCCGGTGGATTCTTCGGAATTGTCATTCAAGCTGGCCGCGCGTAATGCCTTCCGTGACGCAATGCGCCAGGCCAATCCCACCCTGCTGGAACCGGTTATGAACCTTACGGTTTTTGTGGAAGAAAAATATCTGGGCGATGTAATGAGCGACCTTTCCGGCAAACGGGGAAAAATCCTCGGACAGGATTCGGCAGGCGGCATTGCGGAAATACACGCCGAAGTCCCGCAGGCGGAACTCCTTCGCTATTCAATAGACCTGCGCTCAATTACATCAGGAACCGGCTCGTTCAGCGTGGCCTTTGACCATTACGCGCCGATTTCAGGCCGCAGCGCCGATGAAGTGATCAAAGCCAGAGAGTCCTTCAAGGTACAGGAAGCCGACGAATAGGTTTGTTACCTGTTATTTGCCCAGCGGCGCAATGCGGTACTCCCGCGGTTCATTAGTGGAGGGATCAATAAAAAAAAGCCCGTGCGAGCGGAGGGCAAGAAAACCGGAATCGTATGGTGTATCTTTCGGGTTTGCGGCCTCTGGTCCGTACAGCGGATCATTTACAATCGGGCGGCCAATCCACGCAAGATGACAGCGTATCTGGTGGCGGAAGCCGCGTCTCAGTCTCAGCGTAAAAATATTTTCTTCTATGCCAATTATCTCAGTCCGGTAACAGCCGCCCTGATCCGCGGCAATTTCCCGGCCCTTGAGCGGTTCAAGTATTGGACGCACGGCTTTTCTGCCAGGCCCATAGGGGCGGAAAAAACTGTTAATGCTAAAGGGTTCTGCCGAAAGATCGGGTAGAATGGACGGCAAATCCGGCGCTGGCGGAAAACCGGCAAGGCTAAAAGCGGCTTTGCGGCACAATGCGCTGTACTCTTTGATAAACGAGCCCGCCTCCTGCAAAGCCAGAAAAAATTCAAATGTCTGCTGATTCTTCGCGAACAGTGTCAATCCCTGAGTTTCAAAATCAAGACGGTGTATTAGGCCCCCTTCGCCTGTTTTTCTGCCGGAAATATCAAGTACCGGCGGGAAGACCGCCGCGTACCAGTCAAGCAGGGCAGGGGCCGTGTTGTTTTTGTGTGAAGCGCAATGCATTCGCGGCGGCTTATACACCACCGCAAAATCATTGGTTTCATCAAGAATATACGGGCGTTCATTTTCGTTCATTGCTGCGTCCGCTCCATACGATCAAGTTTATGTATCATCGCGGTAAAGCGTTCCGGCATGGGCGATTTGAAAAGCCGTGCCGTGTCTTCACCGGGCAGTGTTATGGCAAGGCTTCGCGCGTGGAGCATGAGCCGTATCTGAGAAAACAGCGGGTCCGCGCTGCCGTACAGGTCATCGCCTGTGATCGGACAGCCCAGGTAACGGAGATGAACGCGAAGCTGGTGAGTCCGTCCGGTACGGGGCCGCAGCAAAAGCAGGGAATGATTTCCCCATGTTTTGATGACACGGTACAAGGTAAGCGCGGCTTTTCCACGCTCAGCCACGGTAAAGCGCTGACGGTTTCGGCTATCTCTGGCAATACAGGTTTCAATGCGGCCCTGCGGCCCGGCGGGGACTCCGTTGACAATGGCGATGTAATTTTTTGCGGCCTTTCGGGATTTGAACTGTTCAGCGAGAAAGGCAAGGGCCTCATCATCATAGGCGGCGATAATAACGCCGGATGTTTCCTTGTCAAGCCGGTGAACGATACCGGGCCGCAGTCCGGCGGGCACATCGTTTGTATGGGCAGCGCCGCTGTGTTTCAGTTTTCGATAATACAGGGCGTTTGCAAGCGTTCCCCGCCGGTTTCCCGCGCCGGGATGCACTACCATTCCCTGGGCCTTGTTTACCACTACCGTTCGCTCATCTTCGTATATAATGTCAAGGGGAATGTCTTCGGGTATAATGTTGACCGGCTCTGCTTCATTCCAGCACAGTTCAATCAGGTCTCCTGTTTTTACATGGCGTGAAAGTTTAACATCTTTACCGTTAATTTTACCATTAAGCGATCTTGCTTTAATCTGGGAACGGGAAAGTAGGCGCAAATGTTCGGCTACATAACGATCCAGACGCAGGGCTTCGGGAATCGATTCATCAATGGTACGGCGGAAAGAGGGCATCAGGGCAGGGCAGAACCGGTATTGTCTGAAGCAGCGTCATCCGGCAGTATTTCTTCCGGCGGTATTTCCGCCGATTCTTCCTGCCAGGGTGTTCTGGTGATAATAATAGTGCCTGCCGGCAGACTTTCGGCCCGCTGCCGCGCCTTGTTCCGTTTTATCTGGACAATGATCACATCAATTACCGCTATTCCCAGCGACAGACCGGCGGCGAGCCATAGCGTATTTTCCTGTTCTTTGTTGGTCATAGCCACCGCTCCAGCCGACTTTAAGGGCCAGGGAGCGTAGCGCATTCCCTCATTGCTCAATTCCATACCATTGGCATCATACCACCGCTTCATATCTATTATGGTTGTAGATAACAGCATGGTAAAGGGAATGGAACCAAAGGCGACAATTTCAAAACGGCGGGTATCCTTTGCCCATTGGGGAAATTCAAAAGCAGCGGGTGTATTAGTAGCAGGTGTATTAACAGCGGGCGTAGTGGCAGTGCTGCCTGAGTTTTGCGCCCCGGCATTAAATACGGGAAAGATCATAAAAAGAATGAGCATACATAAGACGGCGGCCTTTTTGCTTCTCTTTATGTTCTTCATTATTTTCGCTCCCCAAAAATCGCGGTTCCAATACGCAGCAATGTTGATCCCTCCTCAACGGCGATTTCAAGATCGCCTGACATTCCCATTGAAAGACATGACCCGCCTGCCGAAAGCGCGAAGCGTTGGTTCAGTTCCTTCTGCGCCTTGGCCAGTTGCCTGAAAGAAGCTCTTACCGGCCCTTCATCGCGGGTGTTCGGCGCAATGGTCATAAGCCCCCGAATGCGCAGGAACGGACAGGCGAGGGCCAGTTCTACCGCTCTATACACTTCGTCAAGCGAGGCAAAGCCGCTTTTTGAATCTTCCGCGGTGTGCAGTTCCAGCAGCAGCGACAGCGGCGTTTCCCGCGCAGCAGCGCACTGCGCTAGTTCCCTGATCAGCGCCTCCCGGTCAACCGATTGAATACAGTCAAAAAAAGCCGCTGCCGCCTTTGCCTTGTTCCGTTGAAGGGAACCGATCAGGTGCAGTTCAGCGCCGGAATGACTCTCCCTGAGCCCCGCCAGTTTCGTTGTTGCTTCCTGCACCCTGCTCTCGCCAAAACAGCGGAGCCCGGCCTCCCATGCCTGTTCAACAGCCTCAAGCGGCTGCAATTTCGATACACCCATCAGGGTGATTTCATCCCGCTTTCTGCCTGAAACAGCGCAGACCTTGTGTATCCGCTCTTCTATTATAGCAAGATTTTCAGCAACTGACATCCCTTTATTTTCTCATATCCTCAATGGCCTGCGCAAGGCGTACAAAAGATTCCAGTTCCAGATTTTCCGCCCGTTCATTTCCGCTGAGGCCGCTGTGCGCCAATACACCGGCAGCTATTTCCTGCGGCGTTGCGGGAAGCGGCCCTGCTGAAAGCAGGCCAAGCCCGCCCGCGCCGGAAGCGATAAAATTGGCAAGGTTGTTTTTAATCATTTTCCTCCGTGAGGCGAAAAGCCGACGCAGCAGGGGATAGAACGCAGCCGGATAGGAATCAGGGCCAATGTCCGTCCGCAGATCCAAACGGACTCCCTGAGAATCAACATTGGGCTTGGGATAGAACGAAGCGCCCCGGATAATCATCAGGGGTTTGACCGTATAAACTGAAGCGCAGAGTACAGAAAACGAAGAATACGCAGGGGAATTGGGGCGGGCCGCCATGCGCTGGGCAATCTCCCGCTGAACCGTAACAACCATTCGCTGAAAGAGCCGTCCCTTTTCAATAAAATCAGCCAGCAGCGCGGCGGCAATATTATAGGGCAGATTTCCCAACAGATAAGGCGCGGACGGCTCGGACGGCCAGGTCTTCATTACATCGCCTTTGATCAGGGCTAAACCTGTATCGCCCGCAAAAAGTTCTTCCAGTGCGCGGGCAAAACCGTGATCAATTTCAAAGGCGCGGACCAGAATGTCCCGCTCACGAAGCAGCCGCGTCATTGCCCCCAAACCCGGCCCGATTTCCCACACCTGCGATCCGGCTTCCGCTTCCAGTTCATCAACCAGCGCCTGCCGTATGCCGGGATTAATCAGAAAATTCTGCCCGAATTTTTTTTGCATACCCATGCTGTTTTGTTCCAGAAAAGACTTGAGTTCAGCAGCCGAATTGTAGTTCAGTTCCATGACTTTATTATAATGGGAAAGATTATTCTGAGGCAATTTGATGACTGGCATTGAATAGTGGTTCATAATCCTGCTAAAACCCCGCGAGCCGGTTTCTGGCAATCCGGCGCTTATGCTCAAACCATACCAGAAACAGCGACAGGCCCAGAGAGAGCCAGGTTGCCGCATGGGAATAACTTGCGCCGCCTGTACCTCTGTGGTATATTAAAACTGAGAGAATGCAAGTATTACTGCACCATACTGCTGATAAATACTTTAACCGCTTAAATGCGGCAGACAGAGATCGCATTGATATCGCATTAGACAAACTGGAAAAAGAACCGCCGGAGGGTGACATAATGCCGGTCGTTGGACAAGCCGGACTTTTTAGAACGCGGGTAGGGGCTTACCGGCTTTTATGGCGGATAAAGGGCAACACCGTACTTGTAACGCACATTGATTCGAGAGGACAGGTGTACAATAAAAAGAATAAGGGGAACAAAAGATGACGGAGGCCGTTTTAAGAAAAGAACTACACAGCATAATTGACGTGATACCGGTTCGGAGCCTCCCGGCGGTGAAACCGTTATTAACGTATCTGGCAGATGACTACTGGAAACCGGTAACTGAACCGGCCAGCCCGAAAGAAAGAGCCATGATTGAAAAACGGGTAAAAGAATACGAAAAAGACTCGTCAAGTTTTGTACCACGAAAAAAGAAGCTTCCATAAAAAAGACATAACGGAGACCGCCACCGGTAACAGGTATTGTAGTTCATAATCTCACTAAAACCTCGCGAGTTGGTTTCTGGCAATCCGGCGCTTATGCTCAAACCATACCAGAAACAGCGACAGGCCCAAAGAGAGCCAGATTGCCGCATGGGGATTTGCGCTAATGCCGGGAACAGCTCCGCTGATGGATACGGTTTTTTCCATGAGGGTGTACAGCAGGGAAAGGGGCTGGCTTGCGAAACGGGAAAGCAGCGGCGAGATCAAATCAAGGCCAAGCCACACCAGTGAAGCAATCATAAAAACCGTGGTAAGGGGAACCATCACCAGGCTGGCAAGGATGCACACCGGATGGAGGACGGTGAAAAACCACGCAGAAGCTCCGGCGGTCGCGAGGAAGGCCCCAATGGACGCTGACAGGGATTGCAGCAGGAAAGCAGGAACTGTTCCTTTGAACAGGCTGTTAAGCGATTCTCCGATAAGCAAAATACCTGTCAATGCCAGATATGAAAGGATAAAGCCAAGGGAATAACCGGACGCGGGTGAAAAAATAATTTGCAGCAGAAAGGCCATGCCCAGCAGGGAAAGCGGTTCCCGCCTGAGCGCGCCCAGTACGGCTAAAACGCCGATCAGGTACATCAGTACCGCCCGAATAAGACTCGGCATGGGGCCGACAATAAAGCAGTACAGTATGATGATGATGCCGCCGGTAATCGCCGCAGCCCGCAGTCCCAATGGCCGTTTAAGAATGAACGTAATTATCGAGGCCAGCACCACGAGGTGCATTCCCGACAGGGCAAGAATATATGAGCAGCCCGCGTTTCGGTACTGCAGGGCAAGGCCTGAATCCAGATTGTCCCGTATGCCAATGAGCAGGGCCAGCGCAAGGCCGCCCCATGAAGCGTCATCGCCGCCCCAGGGGGCGGTATGAGAATCAACGGCAGAGGAGCGGTTAAAGCGTTGTATCAGGTTGACTCTGATTGTGGTGCGTAAGCGTTCAATGGAACTGGCGGGTTTCACGATGTGCAGAGATTCAGCGCTGAAAAGATACGGCGCGGCGTTTGCTGCGGCGTTTGTTGATTTGCTCTTGCGTAAAGTGCCTTCGGCAAAAATCACGGTTCCCCTGCCAAACTCCCGCAGGCGTACAGAGTTTTCCTCAGGAAAGATCAGCGGCATCTCTCCCTTTGTGGAAACCCTCAATCCCCCATCGCCTGAGGATTCCCGCAGCGAAAGCGCGGCCATTGCCCTGCCGCCTGAAATGATTCGCGGGTCTTCAAGCAGTACGCCGGATACGGCCCGCAGGGAAGTATCGGGAATGCCGAAGTTGATTCGGGTGTTAAGCGCAGTGCTTGCGCCAAGTCCAATGGCAAGCCCCGCGGCAAAGGCAATACTGTACATTGACAGTACACGCAGCAGGCGCGGCGTTTCCCCTTTGGCTATGAAAGGAACTGAAACCAAAACCCGCAGTACACAGAGCGCCGCAACCGGAATAAAACTCAATACAAGCAGGGCATTCGCGCCAATGGCCCCTGAGCGGTACAGCGCGCCAAGTCCGTAAAAGCCAATCGCCGCGGAGCAGGCGGCAATCAGCGCAGGACTGGAGCGGGGACGGTTTAGCATTTATTCACTTTCATCCACAAAGATACTCTCTGGTTCCCAATAGCCGGTTTATTCTATATACAATATAATAAAACACATTTTGGAAAACAAATGATAAACGCTTATATTGAAATGGCCATTTTGTACGCGGTTCTCTTTCTTCATGGTTCAGGCGGTGGGATAGTTGTTGGAGAACCCATTACCTTTTCCGTTGCCAGAGAACTTGTCCGGCTTCTCTTATACAATATTCCCGCTCTGGCCCTTATCTGGTATCTTCTGCTAAAGGCAAAACAAGGTATTGAATGGGGCATAAGCTGGCCCAACAAACCGGATATTGTTCCCGGTCTGATTGCCTTTCCCGGCCTTGTGCTGATTGGCTTTACCGTTTCGCTGGTTTCCCCGATGTTTGAAGGTATACCGGCAAGCCCGCAACTCCTGCCCCCGCAAAACGCAGGGGCATGGATTATCCTTGTTTTGTCATGTATCAGTACCGGTTATCTGGAAGAAAGTTTTTTCCGGTTTTATATTCTGTCAAAACGTGAGGAAATGGGGCTTGGCCTGTGGCGGGCGGCGCTGGTTTCGGTGCTGCTCTTTTCCCTCTGCCATTTGTATGAAGGGCCTATGGGCTTTCTCAATTCCGCTCTTGCCGGGGCCCTGCTGGCCTTTGTTTTCCTGCGTTTCCGTTCTCTCCACGGCGTAGCCCTTGCTCACGGTTTTTACAATATTTTGGTCTATGTTTTTGGCTGAAATACATCGAAATACACCATTAAACAGAAATAAACGGAAAACTGACACTTTTTTCAAGAAAATGAAAAAAAAGCATGGCAAAATGACTATTTATATAGTATAATTTGAATCTGTATATAAAAGAGATTGATACATAATGCGGCAGTTAAGTTGAGGATATAGGTGACAAAACACGATTTTCCCAAAATTCACTTCTATGATCAGGATTTTGTCGATATTTATGATAAAACATGGGCCTGGCTTCAGGATTGCTGGAGCAGCGGGGCTGATAAAAGCGGTCTGGAGGGGAAATTCTTCTCATATTCCGGCGCTCCCGCGGTGTATCAGGCGGACGCTATTTATTCATCCTTTTTTCTGGTCTACTCAAACCGGATTTATCAGGCGCATCCGACTCTGGATTTATTTTACAACCGTCAGGAGCCGAACGGCGCTATCCGCTGCGCCTACAGTATCGAAACCGGCGCGCCGGTGGTGGAGCGGGACAATCCCGAAGGGCTGGGCATCCCCCTCTTTGCCTGGGCCGAGTATAACATCTACCATAAATCCGCCAACAAGAAACGGGTCAAGGATGTTCTCGCAATCCTCGATAAATATGCCGCATGGATAGATTCGACATTCAGAAAAAACAACGGCTTGTACCGCGTTCCCCTTTCTGTTACCGGTATGGGGAATTCTCCGAGGGAAACTACGTACTACCCGCTGGACTTCAACGCGATGATGGCGGTTAACATGCTGTATATGTCCGCAATGGCGGATATTCTTAACGATAAAGATTCAAGTTTTAAATACAAAAAACAATATTTCGCCCTCAAGACGAGGATCAATTCGCTGATGTGGGATCCAAAGGACGGGTTCTATCACGATATTGACCGGAGCGAAAAGCGGGTTCCGGTAAAAACCATTGCCGGCTACTGGCCGCTATTGGCTGAGATTCCCAATGACGAAAAAGCGGAGCGGATTATCGAAAAACTTTCTGATCCTCAATTCTTCGGCGCTCCGCATCCGTTTCCGACTCTTGCACTTTCCGAAAAAGCCTTTGACGAAAACGGGCGGGGCTTTAGGGGATCGGTTTTTCCGCATTTGACTTTTATGGTAATCAAGGGACTGGAACGTTACCAGCGCTGGGGACTTGCCCGCGAGTGCGCTATTCGTCACTTGTATTTTATGCTGGATTCGATGAGTCCCGATGAAAATCATCACAAGGGCAAGCTCTGGGAAGCCTATATGCCGGCAAAGGAAGGTCCGGCCAAATGGCAGGGCAAACCTGATTTTCCCCGCGCCCAATACCTCAGTTACGACGCTCTTTCCACGATATGCCTTACTATCGAAAATATTGTCGGTCTGTTTATTTCCCTTCCCCGAAAAACCGTTGACTGGATCATTCCCAACCTGGAGATCATGGGCATTGAAAATCTGTCCCTCAAGAAAAACATGATCACGATTCTTTCCAACAAGAGCGGGCGGGGCTGGGAAATACACATGGAGAGCGAAAAGCTCTATTATTTTACGATTAACATTCTGGGCAAGAAGAAAAAAACCCTGCCCATCCCTTCGGGGAAATGTTCGATGCTGATAGATAAATTATAAAGATTATGGAAAATCGCCTTGTTGCCATTCTTGAAATAGGTTCCACCGGAATACGACTCCTTGTGGCGGAATTACACGCAGGCGGCCAGTGGCGGGTGCTGGATAGGGCAGGGCGGCCTGTGGCATTAGGCCGCGATGTGTTTAATTCAGGCGAGCTTTCCCGCGAATCACTTTTGGAATGTCTTACCGCGCTTCAGAATTTCAGGGAACTGCTGGCAGGCTGGGGCATCGCGGCCTCTGATGTTCACCTGATTGCAACCAGCGCCCTGCGGGTTGCCCGCAATCGGGATATTTTTATTGACCGCATACAGCAGGAAACGGGTTTCCGGCCTTCTGTTGTGGACGGGATTGAAGAAAACCGGCTGATGTATCTGGCGGTGCGTTTCGCGCTGAAACATGATCTTCCCCTTTTCTGGCGGGCCAATTCAATGATCATTGAGGTAGGCGGCGGCTCTACGGAAGTAATGCTGCTCCGCCGGGGGCAGATGGTCGCGGCGCGCAGCATTAAGCTCGGAACGATTATGCTCGATCAGCGGACGCGGGTCGGCATGGAATCCAGTCTGTTCTATGAACGGTATATGATCGAAAGTATCCGCAGCACTTCGAGCCAGTTAAACGCCGAAATGGATTTGTCCCATGTGCGAACCTTTGTAGCCGCCGGTTCAGATGCCCGCCTTGCCTCCGAACAGGCAGGAACAGAACTCAATGAACACTGCCGGATTATCAAGCGGAATGATTTTATCGCCTTTGCCGAAAGGGTAAGAAGCTATCGTATTGAGGAATGTGTCGAACAATTTCACATACCATACGCCGATGCCGAGGGCTTGATCCCCGGAATCCTCGTGCTGAGGCTTTTCTTTGAAAAAACCGGGGCCGCCCAGATGGTTGTTCCCCATGTCAGTATCAGGGAAGGCTATCTTATTGATCTTGCCCTGGGTGTGGATTCCGAATTACAGGAAGAATTTTTTTCACAAATTATTGCTTCCGCCGTTAATCTTGGCAGGAAGTTCCATGATGATGAACGCCACTCGCGGCACGTAGCGAATCTCTGTATGGCGCTTTTTGACGCTCTGCAAAAAGAACACGGCATGAACCGCCGCCAGCGCATGATGCTTGAAACCGCCGCAATCCTCCACGATATCGGAATGTTTATAAAAAGTTCCGGTCATCAGAAACACGGTCAGTACATCGTTGCCAATTCCGAGATATTCGGATTGCACCATGACGAACTGAATATTATCGCTAACGTTATACGCTATCACCGGGCGGATCTGCCGTCAGAGGCCGATATTGAATATATCAGCCTCCAGCGTGAGGATCGGATTCTGGTACTCAAGATGGCCGCGATACTCAGAATTGCCGATGCCCTGGACCGGGGCCATGCCCAGCAGATAAAGACCATCAGCGTTGAGCGCAGAAGCGAGGCCATAGTCCTGCACCCCCACGGACGGTACAAGCCGCAAACGGGCATTGACTCAGGGCCGGGCATTGATCTTTCCATTGAGATCATGGCCCTTGAAGAAAAGACCGGATTATTTCAGGATATATTTGGATATAAGGTGGTGTTAGGCTGACATGGATAAAAAAACAGAAATCGAATCAGGTTCTTCATCTTCTCATTTTTTTAACCGCGATCTTTCATGGGTTGATTTTAACGAGCGCGTCCTCAATGAAGGACTGTGTAAGGATCTGCCCCCTCTTGAAAGATTTCGTTTTTTGTCAATTGTTTCTTCCAATTTTGATGAATTTTTCATGGTCAGAGTTGCGACACTCAAACGTTTGCAAAAATCCGATACTCAGACGGTTGATGAATCAGGCTTAACGCCTTCACAGCAGTTAAACGCAATCAGCGAAAGAGTTCATTCAATAATGGAAAGACTGTATAAAAGCCTTCGTGACGAGATTTTTCCTGAACTTGCGAAAAACGGACTTTCGTTATTGCACCCTGAATCATGTTCTGTTCCTCAGCTTGATTTTCTTGATTCTTATTTTGTCGAACAGGTTTATCCAATTCTTACTCCTTTGCGAATGGAAGATGATAAACCGCTTCCATTTGTTGAGAACCGTTCGTTACACGCCGCCTTTCTTCTTGAACCTGAGAAGGTTGACGGCTCCGCAGAGTTAAAAGTAATTATACCTCTGCCGTCAGTAATTAACAGAATCATCTGGTTGCCCGGCGATGTCGCAGGCGCCGCCGCGGGTGCGGAGAAAGAAAAACTTCAGCTAACGCTGCTTGAAGATGTAATTATTACATGGGGCGCATATCTTTTCCCGGGTTTTCGCGTAAAAGAAAGTATGATGTTTAAAATTAACCGTGACGCGGATTTTTCCGTAGATGAACAGCGGGACGAAGATTATGTTGAAGCGATGGCGGAAGTTTTGGAAGGCAGGGGAAGATCCGATGTCGTAAGGATGGTTTATTCACCCGGAAGTATAAAGCTCAGGGATGAAATTGCACAGCGTTTTTCTCTGGACATTGGCGATCTTTATGAAGTTGACGGTCCAATTAATCCTGTTGATTTTATGGAACTGACAAACGTAGCCGGTCTTGAAGATTTAATTGAAAAACCCTGGAAGATTCAACCGTCAAAAGATTTTAGCGAAGACGCGCCTTTTTGGGATCGTATCAGTCAGGGCGATGTTATGCTGCATTTTCCGTATCAATCTTTTGATCCTGTGGTTCGTTTTTTTAGCGAAGCTGCAGACGATCCTCAGGTTATATCAATTAAAACCGCGCTTTACAGAACGGGCGGAGCAATTCCCGGAAGCGGCGTACATGTAAGTTCTTCCGGCTTTTCTCCTGTGGTCAGAGCGCTTGAACAGGCCGCGCTTAACGGTAAGCACGTAACGGCAGTCGTCGAGTTAAAAGCGCGTTTTGATGAAGAGCGCAACATTTCATGGGCGAACAGACTGGAAAAAGCCGGAGTTATTGTTGTATACGGACTTTCAAATCTTAAAGTACATTCAAAAGTTTCTCTTGTTATGCGCCGTGAAAACGAACGCGTCAAGCGTTATGTGCATCTTTCTACAGGAAATTACAACGACAGAACCGCGAAGTACTACGAAGACATCTGTCTTTTTACCTGCCGTGATGATATCGCCTATGACGCCGGACTGCTTTTCAATATGATGACAGGTTATTCCACTGTTCAGCAGATGATGAGGCTTGTAATGGCGCCGTCCAATTTGAAACGCCGCTTTTTGGATTTAATCGAAAGGGAGGCGAGCAGGGCGAAGCTTGAGTATCCGTCAAAGATAATCGCAAAGATGAATTCGCTAACCGACATAGATATTATCAAAGCCCTTTACGCCGCTTCCTGCGCCGGAGTAAAAATTTCTCTTTGTGTGCGCGGCACCTGCACATT
>JAIRUN010000131.1 GCA_031254365.1 Treponema sp.
CGCTACAGAAAAAAATTCCTCCATGTCGGCGTCAGGTACTTTTTTTATCCAGAGACTCAGTAGAATGTAGATATGTTGACAGTATGGCGAAAAGGGTTTCTTTTGGCTATTGCAGGTATAGAAATTTCAAATAATAGTTTGATTGTATGCGAAGGGTACGAAGTTTCAATTACGGGGCAAATTTGGTGTTGAGACAAATAGCTCATTAGTCTATACTGAAAATATATGCAGGGGTTGACAGAAGATCAGGTGCTAAAAATTATGGAAGGCTATGGGAATGATCCCCAGCAGCTTATCGCCGTACTCCTGGATATTCAGGCGGCATCCGGCAAAAATTGCGTTGAGCAGCAATGGGCGGTTCTGGTTTCAGGTGTTTTGAATGTGCCGCTCTCCAAAGTTTACGATGTGCTGACTTTTTACGCCATGTTCAGCACAAAGCCGCGGGGAGAATATGTAATCGAAATCTGTCAAAGTACGCCCTGCCATTTCTCCAAAGCCGAAGAAGTAACGCGCTGGTTTGAAGCTGCGGCGGGGATTAAGGCGGGCGAAACTACCCCGGATGGAAAAATTTCTTTGCTGCGAACAAGCTGCGTGGGGGCTTGCGACATAGGGCCCGCGGTAAAAATCGGCGATGATGTGTTCGGCAATTTGACCGGGGAAAAAGTCAGCGCTCTGGTAAATTGCTGCCGGGAAAACAATACAAAGGGTTTACATTCATTATGTCAAAATTGATTAGCGCGTTAACCGAAGGGGCTGATCGCATTGATCCCGTTTCGGTTGATGATTATACACGGATTGGCGGTTTTGACGCTCTGAAAAAAGCCGCCGCCATGAACGGCGAGGACATCATCGCCGAAGTCAAAAAGGCAAAACTTTTGGGCAGGGGCGGCGCGGCCTACCCTGCGGGAAACAAATGGGAACACCTGCTGCACATTCCCGAAACACCCAAGTATATTGTCTGCAATGCCGATGAGGGCGAACCCGGCACGTTCAAAGACCGGCTCATCATGGACAAGCTGCCGCTAAAACTTTTGGAGGGTATTATCATTGCCGGTTTTGTGTTTAAGGCAAAGGCCGGTTATATCTATGTGCGCGGCGAGTACCGCAAAATTCAGAAGAAGCTCATTGCGGCAATAGAAAACGCAAAAGCAGCGGGCTTTCTTGGAAATAATATTCTTGGTACGGGTTTCGATTTTGACATTCACATTGTCTCAGGCGCGGGGGCTTATGTCTGCGGTGAAAATTCGGCGCTCCTTAATTCCACTGAAGGCAAAGTTGGCCGTCCCCGCATTAAGCCGCCTCATCTGGCCGAGGTAGGTCTTTTTCTCCAGCCTACGCTGGTCAATAATGTTGAATCGTTTGTGAACATTCCGCTGATCGTCAACATGGGCGGCGATGCGTTTCTGCAAACCGGACATCCTGATTCAGGCGGAACCAAATTGATCTGCCTTTCGGGCCATTCCCGTAACAGAGGCGTATTTGAAATTCCTCTGGGAAAAATTACCCTGCGTGACGCAATCTACGATCCTGAACTGGGCGGCGGCATTGCGAGTGACAAAAAAATAAAATTCTTCCACTTGGGCGGACAGAGCGGCCCCATTGGCAGCGTTGAGCAACTGGACACGATCTACAGTTACACAGACCTCAAGAAAACCGGCCTCGCTGTTGGTTCCGGAGCCATTGTGGTCATGGACGAAAGTGTTTCCATTCTTGAATATTTGCAGGGCGTTACCGAATTTTTCATCCATGAATCCTGCGGCAAGTGTATCCCCTGCCGCGAAGGGAACCGGCAGCTTCTTGTAATTCTGCAAAAACTCTCCACACCGGGCGCGGCAACCGCGAATGATCTTGACACCCTGCGCCTCTTGATCCGTACCATGACTGACGCTTCATTCTGCGGCCTGGGTCAGACTGCCGCAGCCGCCTTGAACAGTGCATGGAAACTTTTCAAAACGGAATTTGAAGCCAATGTCAGACATGAGGAAAAAATATGAGCCATTACAAACCGGACCCGAATAAAAACGTAAACCTCATTATTGACGGTCTTCCGGTAAGTGTGCCCGAAGGAACTACCATTCTTGAAGCGGCCCGAAAAATCAATGTTACTATTCCCACGCTCTGCGATTATCCTGAACTGGGCAGGCGGGCTATCTGCCGCCTCTGCGTGGTGGAATGTGATGGCCGGTCCAAGCTCGTGGCAGCCTGCGCCAATGACGTATGGGAAGGGGTAAATATTGTTACCAATAATATTCGCATTCTTAATATCCGTAAAACGATTGTTGAACTGCTTCTCGCCAATCATCCACAGGACTGCCTCGTGTGTGTCCGCAGCGGAAAATGCGAATTGCAAAAACTCGCCGCGGATTTAGGCATACGGGAACAAGCCTTTTGCCGTGAAGAAGAGAATCAGAAGCCCCCATTAAAAGACAGCGAGACTCTGGTTCGTGACATGGGTAAATGTGTCAAGTGCGGACGCTGCGTTGAAGTTTGTCAGGAGATTCAGAGTGTCAGGGCGATCAATACCGCCTGCCGCAGCGTCAACTATGAGATTTGCGCCCCTTATGGTCAGGCGCTCAGCGAAGGCCCCTGCGTGTTCTGCGGCCAGTGCGCGGCGGTTTGTCCGGTGGGCGCTATTTATGAATACGATCAAACTGCTGAAGTTCGGGCCGCGCTCAATGACAACGGACAAAATGTGGCGGTGCAGATCGCATCACAGACCGGCGCAGCTCTTGAGACTGAATTCGGCCTTCCTTCGGGAAGTATCACGACCGGCAAATTGGTCAGCGCCCTAAAGCGGCTGGGGTTTGACAAGGTTTTTGACGCAGGAGTTTTTGCGGACATGGCAAGAGCGGAAATAAGCGGAGAGATTCTTACCCGAATCAAAAACAAAAGCAAACTGCCATTGATCAACTGCTGTTCGCAGGGTTCAATCAACTTTGTTAAAAACTTTTTCCCGGAACTGGCAGGGCATCTTTCAACATGCAAAAACCCCCGGAACGTATTCGGCGATTTGGTTAAAAATTTGGATTCGTCCAGATTCACCGGTATTTCTGTGTCCTGTATTGCCCATAAATTTGAAGCCCGGCAATCCGGTACGATTGACGTTGCCCTGACCACGCGGGAACTTGGCCGGATGATCAAACTGTCCGGTATTGACTTCAAGACTCTGCCGGAAAGCCCCTTTGACAGTATTATGGGCAATTCACCGGCCAGCGAGACTTTCAAGGCAGTCAATTTCAAGGAAGCGGACAGGGGAATTATCGAGGCTGAATATAGCTTGCAGGGAACCACAATAAAAGCTCTTGCGGCTAATGGTCTTGCCAATGCCCGCAAAATCATGGATTCTATCAAGGTGGGAGAATGTAAGGCCGATATTGTAGAAATTATGAGTTGCTCCAACGGCCGTAAGGCCGACGGCTGTGATTGCGGCGGCCTGTTCATCAGTAAATTCCGGGCGGAACAATTATGAAAAATTCAGCATTGTGTTTTATTCCTATCCTGCTTCTATTCCGGCTTGCGGCTTTTGCCCAAACGCCGGATCAGTCTCAGACTGCCGCCCCCCCAAGCGCCCTGGAAAATTACCGTACCGGAAGGAATCTTGAAGCGCAAAACCGTATGGCTGAAGCCAATGTACTTTACAACGAGGCGATTCGTATGTGTCAGGATGAAGTTGCGCGTAATGTCGCAACCCGTGACACCTACACGACGATCACCTGGACAATGCAGCGTCAGAACAGATACGCCGATGTGCTTGTCTGGGGGGAACGCGGTTTACGGCTCTTTCCGAATGAATACCGGATTATTGAAACTATGGGCGAAGCCTGTTTTTATCAGGGGGATTATAACCGTTCCTTAAGCCTGATGCAGCGTTATGTTAACGCCGTTCCCCAGGGGGAGCGTACTTCAGTTGCCTATTTTTTTATCGGCGAGATATATCGCCTGACGCAAAAATACCGTCATGCGGACATTGCCTATACTACCGCTGTGCGTCTTGAATCAGGTGCTGCCCTCTGGTGGTACAGGCTTGGTACTGTGCGTGAAGCTGCCGGCGACAGAGTCCCTTCGGCGGAAGCCTACCGCCAGGCCCTGAGGCTTAACCCCAATTACCGCGAAGCCAGAGACGGCCTTACAAGGGTAGAAAATTAGGAGCGCTATGCAGCAGACGATTCTTGGCAGAACCGGATTGAACGTAAGCCGCACCGGTTTTGGCTGTATCCCCATCCAGCGCATCCCATACGAAGAAAGCACGGCGCTGCTGCAATATGCTTATGAGCATGGCGTTACGTTATACGACACGGCAAACGCATATACCAGCAGCGAGGACCGGATCGGAACCGCGCTGCATCATGTCCGCGATAAAATTATAATTTGCACAAAGTCAGGCGCTTTATCGCCGGATAAGGTTATGGAAAACATCGAAAACAGCCTGCGGATGCTCCGAACCGGTTATATTGACGTACTTCAGTTTCACAATCCGCCCTTTGTACCCCGGCCCGCAGGAGAGGACGGCCTGTATGAATGTGCCATGAAAGCCAAAGCGCAGGGAAAAATCCGTTACATCGGCATTACTTCGCACAGTAAGGAACGCGCACGCGAAGCGGTGCTGTCCGGTCTGTACGATACCTTACAGTATCCGCTCTCTTATTTATCCGCTGATGATGAATTGGCGCTTGCCGGCCTCTGCCGCGAGCATAACACCGGGCTGCTTGCCATGAAAGGTTTATGCGGCGGCCTCTTAACCAACGCCAGAGCCGCGTTTGCGTTCCTGCGGCAGTATGACAATATAATTCCCATCTGGGGAATGCAGAAGATGTCCGAACTGGAAGAATTTCTATCTTATGAGAAGGAACCGCCTTTGCTGGATAGCGTTATGCGAAAGGTAATTGAAGCCGACAAGGCGGAACTTTCCGGCAGCTTCTGCCGCTGCTGCGGTTATTGTCTGCCATGCCCCGCGGGTATCCCCATAAACAACGCGGCGCGCATTACCTTTCTGGCCCGCAGAGCGGTTAAGGAACACTGGCTGTCAAAAGAATGGCAGGACAATATGCGGCTTATTGATAATTGCACCAACTGCGGCCACTGCAAAGAACACTGCCCCTATGGATTGGATATACCGGCGCTCCTTAAACGCCAACAGAAAGAATATTTCAGGATAGTGGCCGGGCAAGCCCAATGAATAAGGCAGATTAAGCTGATAACGCTTAATTATAAGCTGACAACGCTTAATCTGTCAGCTAACCATTCCTTCCAGAGGTTCAGTAAGAATCTCAACCTGATCATTGATAATGGCAACCGTATGTTCCCAATGCGCGGAAACTTGATTGTCGGCAGTAACAACAGTCCAGCCGTCCTCCAGAGTTTCCACATCGCCGGTTCCCAGATTGATCATCGGCTCAATGGCAAAGACCATGCCGTTGTTCATGCGGGGATTGGGGCCGTGAGGATAATTGGGAACCTGCGGGTCTTCGTGCAGGGCCAGCCCCACCCCGTGGCCGCAGAACTCATGCACTATCCCGTAGCCCCGCACCTTTGCATGGCTTTCAACTGCCCGCGCGATCTGGAGCAGACGATCCCCGGCCTTCACCGCCGCAATGCCCCGGTACAGACACTCTCTGGTCGCTATGTTAAGATCATGCACCGGCTTACTCACTTTTCCCGCTTCGATACTGATCGCCTGATCGCTGATAAAGCCTCCCAGGTCAATGCCGCAGTCAAGCGACACCAGATCCCCTTCGCGGATTCTCCGTTTTGAGGGAATACCGTGAATCACTTCATCGTTAATTGAAATACACATCGCCGCAGGATACGGCGTGTGATTCTTTGGCTGACCATAACCCAGAAACACCGGCTTCCCTCCCGCACGCTTGATCCATTCCTGCACCCAGCGATCAATCTCGATAGTCTGCACACCAACCTTTACCAGAGGAATAAGTTCCCGATACATTGCGGATAACAGTTTGCAGGACTTTCTGATGCCATCGATCTGTTTTTCGTTTTTTAACCGTATCATGATACCTTCACTGCTTTGCTTGCTAAAGCAAGACGAAGTATTTGTTCCGCTCCGGCCTTGTCGCCAATATCACGGAGCGCCTCGGCCATTGAACGCATCCAGCGGGCCTCATCGCGGACAGGAAAACCCAATCCAAGCAGGGCTTCCATACACCCGATCCATGTTTCAGCGTCAACCTGCGGCCTGAGCCGCTGCCGCACCAGCGTCCTGAGGCAGATTTCAATCTCCTCCAGAAAATGCCGGAAGTATGGCAGCCGACGCTCCTCCTGTATCAGAATCACCAGCAGCCTGAACGCCTCATAACAGCGCTGCCGCCTGTCCAGTTCTTCGGCAAGCAGAAACAGGCAGTCCATCCAGTCCTCCCGGTCCAGATATTTTTCCATCTGAAAATGGATGCCGCCGTTTCGATCCCAAATATCAATCGCCTCGTCTTCCTCAAGGTGCAGCAATTCAAAGAACACGAGCTTTGCCTGACTTTCCGGATCATCACCCTGCTCATGCAGCCATGTCCGGTAATCGAACCCCGCGTTTTTGACAAAACGGGAATAGGCGCGGTCGTACTCAAAGCGGCGTTC
>JAIRUN010000136.1 GCA_031254365.1 Treponema sp.
TCACACTACCGCTTCCTGAACAACAGCCGTATGCTGTCCCAAATCCGTTTGAAGAAATTTCCCCGCTCGTAGTCTCTGGCTGCCACAAGCCGTACTCTGTGGAGTTCTCCCCAATCATCGGAAATGATCAGCCAGCCCGCCGGGTAGCCGGCCGGAAGCGGGGCGATGAGGGGATCGGCGGTTTCCACAGAGTACCTGATGGTTCCGGCGCGCTCAAGCGGAGAAGTAAAGTGTAATGGGTCCGCGGGCCGTATTGTCATCCATTTGGATTTTCCTTTCCACAGCCGCGCCGGTTCCAGCGGCTCAATTACCGGACGGACGGTTTTGAAATTTTCAAAAACCCATGACAACAGACGCTCGCCGTCCCGGTCGCGGATACGGTCGCCGCCGGGCTGGGCCGGCGCGCCGAGTATCACCGCGATAAAGCGGGTTCCGTTTCTTTCAGCGGTGAGGGCAATATTGTAACCCGCTTCGTCAATGTAGCCGGTCTTTAAGCCGTCAACGCCGGGAAATGTCCTCAACAGATTGTTACGGTTAGACTGAACTATGGTGCGGGGATTGGAGCGAAAAACTTCCGCTACATTGTGAGCCTTTGGATAGGCGAACTCAGGCACTGAATGAAATTCGATCAGGGCTTCGGGATGCAGGCGCAGATATTCCCGGCAGAATGAGGTGAACTCGGCGGCGGTGGTAATGTTTTCTTCGGAAATGCCCGAAGGTTCAACAAAAAGTGTTTTTGAAAATCCCATGCGGCGGGCTTCCGCTGTCATAATGGCGGCAAATTCACGCACCGATGGGGCAAGGCGCAGGGCTGCGGCAACCGCCGCGTCATTCCCCGAAGAGACAGCCAGCCCCAGCATAATTTCGCGTAACGTAACAATTTGCCCCGGCGCAAGAAACATCAGACTGGAGCGGGGGGGCTGGCTCTGCGCCCAGCTTTCCACACCGACCGGCACTATTTCGTCAAGCGAGACCCTGCCCGCGGCAACTTCGTTCAATATCAGATGAATGGTCATCAGCTTGGCGAGGGATGCCGGAGAAAATTCCCCGTCAGGATTTTTCGTGTAGAGTATTGTTCCGGTTTCCGCATCAATGACCAGCGCTGCCTGGGAAATAATTTCAGGGGCATTTGCCAGATACGGAACCAGCAGGGCCGGAGCGTCAAATATTCCCGGCTCATAATCGTTTTGCGCAAACAGGCTTACGCCGCAGAGGAAAAAAAACAGAAAACGGAACGCCGGTGTTTTCAAAAGTTTGCCTGCCCTACCGCGCGGGGATACGGAATGACATCCCTGATGTTTGCCATGCCGGTTATATATAGAATGAGCCGCTCAAATCCCAGGCCAAAACCCGAATGGGGAACTGTCCCATAACGCCGGAGATCCAGATACCAGCCATAGTCCTCAATGTTCATTCCCAGATCGAGCATACGTTTACAGAGTTTCTCCAGATCATCTTCACGCTGGGAACCGCCGATGATTTCACCCAGACGGGGAACAAGTACATCCATTGCCCGCACGGTTTTACCATCATCGTTCAGCTTCATGTAAAAGGCTTTGATCTCTTTGGGATAATCAGTAACAATCACCGGGCCGCCCGCTGTTTTCTCGGTGAGGTACTTTTCGTGTTCGCTTTGCAGATCGCAACCCCAATGGGGAGCGAATTCAAAAAGACCCGCGTTTGCCGCCGCCGCTTTTTCCAGTTCAGCTATTGCGTCAGTGTAACTGATGTGGGCAAAACGTGAATTCACCACATGCGTCAATGTTTCGATGATTCCCTTTTCAATATGAGAATCAAAAAAGGCAAGATCAGATGCGCAATTTTCAAGAGCAGTATTGAAAATATATTTCAAAAAATCTTCGGCAAGGGCCATGTCGTCCTCAAGTCCGGCAAATGCCATTTCCGGTTCAATCATCCAGAATTCGGCCAGATGCCGCGCCGTGTTTGAATTTTCCGCGCGGAAGGTGGGGCCAAAGGTGTACACGCGGGAAAGCGCCGTGGCATAGGTTTCCGCTTCCAGTTGGCCGGAAACGGTGAGGTATGTTTTTTTGCCGAAAAAATCTTTGGCGTAATTGACCCCCGTTTCTCTGTTTCTGCCTTTTGCCAACGCATCAATATTGAAGGTTGTTACCTGAAACATTGCCCCCGCGCCCTCGGCATCCCCGGCGGTGATGATCGGCGTGTGAATATACTGAAATCCCCTTTCCTGAAAATACTGATGAATGGCAAATGACATCCGGCTGCGTACTCTGGCTACCGCGCCAAAGGTATTGGTCCGTGGCCGCAGGTGGGCTATCTCCCGCAGAAATTCCAGGGAGTGGCGTTTTTTCTGCAAAGGATATGCGGGGATTTCAAGATACGGAACATCTGCGGTGCGGTTTTCAGATGGCGCTTCCCCGATGAGCCGCAGTGAATCCGCGGCGATTTCCACGGCCTGGCCTGACGCGGGAGAAGCAACCAAATGTCCGAAAATTTCAATTGATGCGCCGGTGTTGAGCGCCGCAAGCGCGGCATGGCTCGAAGCGGTTTCACCCCTGCTCAAATCAAACGTACACTGAATACCGGCAAAACAGGAACCATCGTTCACTTCAACAAAGACCAGATTCTTCATATCCCGCTTTGTCCTGACCCAGCCCGAAACTTTCACTTCCTGAGATAGGGGAGATTCAGAAAGAATATCCTTGACAAGTTTTGCACGCATGAGACCATTATAATGTATATTTATATTATTCGTACAGTGTGATCATTTTCCGGCATTAACCAAAAAAAGATTAAAAAGTAACGCGATTTCTTTTTCTCCCAATGGAGCGGTTTTGATGATCAGGCTATCGCTGTCCTGAACCGGAGCATTGGCAAAAAGAACCGGAGTTAGCGCGGCAAGACCATCGCCGCCGGAATTCCCTGAAGTAAAAAGCCGAGCCATGGAGATCATGGCCGCAAGACCCCTTGCCTGACTTGCGCTGGGGGTTTTCATGCGTATCAGGGCCTCATAAGCGCCTGCTGATTCGCTGTTTGCCTGAGCAAGAGAAATAAAAATCAGCTCTACCGGAATTTGCAGGGGCAGTCCCATTGATTGAAAAATCGTATTGAGCAGCGGGCCGGGCGTATCAAGCCAGCAGGCAAGAAAACTGCCCCGGCGGAATTCATTGAAAGCATCGGGGAATTCTATGCCTGCTCCAAACGGATCGCTGGGCGCGGTGGTACGGGATGTCGAAGCGTAAATCTGGCTTGTACTCATGTTAACTGAAAGCCTGTTTGCCTCTGAATACCAATACGAATACCCACCGGCAGAACGATTTTTTTTCCAGGATTTGTTCATGCCAAGGGCCAGCCCTCCCCGTCCTGATGGATAATTTCCCCAGCCCGCAAGCTGAAATTGCCGCCCACTTTCCGCGGGATAAATTCCCATCACCGCTGATTTTGTCTTATCAATAATTTGTATAACATATTTATCGTTCATTTCAGGTATGGGGAAAAAATCCAGAACAGGACGCGCCTGCTGCACATCGGCAAATATGTAGGCAGAAGCTCCCGGTTCCAGCGGAATAAAATTACTCCCGTCCAGCAGCGGATCGGAAAATTTTGGCGCGGTCTGACAGGATAGGAAAAACACAGCGGCAAGCAGCGAATAATAAATTTTTTGTTTACGCATTGTTTTCAAACTGCTTTCTCGATTTTTACCAGCCAGGTTTCATCGCCCGCTTCCAGCGGAATCTGTCCTTCGGCCACGGCCCATTCGGTTTCCATTGCCAGAGTCTCAGTAGCGGCGGAAGCGCCAAAACGGTCCCATGCTTCTTTGAGCTCATCCGAGCCGTTAACAGTAAGCCTGATGCGGTCGGTAACTGAAAGTCCCATTTCCTTGCGGGCGTTCTGAACGCCGCGGATAAGATCGCGGATGTCGCCTTCCATTGAAAGTTCGCGGGTGATTTCCGTGTCGAGGCCAACGGTAAGGGTTCCTTCGTTAAGAACCCGCAACTTTGCCTTTTCATTGCGCCTGATGTCGAGTTTGTCCGCAGTGATCAGCACGGTTCTTGTGCCGCCGTCAACCGAGGCGATGTCAAGCGAAAGGGACGCGCCCTCAAGCAGTCCCTGAATTTCCGCCTGGCTTAACGCTTCGATTCGGGCGGCCGCGGCTTTCATGTCTTTTCCCAGCTCTTTTCCCAATATGCGGAAATTGGCTTTTACCTCATATTCAACAAGGTCTTCCTCGTTGTCGGAAAAGATCAGTTCCTTGACATTGAGTTCCTCGCGGATGATTTCAGCCATCTCGACTAACACTTTCTTTTCATCATGGTTGCGCGTAACAAGTTCGGCCATGCGCAGGGGCTGGCGCACTTTGATGTTGTACTGTGAGCGCAGGGCCCGGCCCATTGAGACAGCCCGCTGTACCGCAGCCATGCGGAATTCAAGCGAAGTGTCGCGGCGCTCCGCTCTGGGTACGGGAAAATCCGCCAAATGCACTGATTCGGGATCATCGCCATGACGCAAGTTTCGCCAGATCGCATCGGTGGTAAAAGGCATGAAGGGGGCGGCAACGGTTATCAATGTTTTGAGTACATCGTATAACGTACCATAGGCTTCGATTTTATCGGAGTCGTTCTCCGAGCGCCAAAATCTGCGGCGGGAACGGCGGATATACCAGTTATTGAGCAGATCAATAAATTCAAGGATCGGATCAACCGCGCGGGACAGATCATAAGAGTCAAGCGCACTGTCAACCTTTTCCACAAGGTGTTCCGTCTCCGACAGAACCCACTGATCCAGAGGATTCACCGGACGCTCAGGCGCGCCTTTGGGACTGACATTGTCGATATTGGCATATGTAACAAAAAAACTATAGGCGTTCCACAGGGGGATGATGATGCTTTTAAGCACCTCGCGCACACCTTCATCGCTGTATCGCAGGTCATCGGCCTTGATCAGCGCCGAATGAACCAGAAAGAGTCTGACCGCGTCCGCGCCGTAGGAATTGATCACATCCACGGGATCGGTGTAGTTTCGCAGACTCTTGCTCATCTTTCTGCCGTCCGATGCCAGCACAATGCCGCTTACAATACAATTTTTAAAAGCCGGACGCTTAAACAATGCCGCAGCCAGTACCGTAAGGGTGTAGAACCAGCCCCGCGTCTGATCAAGACTTTCACTGATAAAATCCGCAGGGAAATGGCTTTCAAAAAATTCTTTATTCTCAAAGGGATAGTGATTCTGGGCATAAGTCATGGCCCCGGATTCAAACCAGCAGTCCAGCACTTCGGGAATCCGTGTCATGGTTCCGCCGCATTTGCAGGGAATGGTGATGCTGTCTACAAAGTGTTTGTGCAAGTCTTGGGGGTATACGCCGGACAGTTCCTTGAGTTCCGCGCGGCTGCCAACGCAAAGCGTTTTGCCGCAGTCCGGGCAGCGCCAGATTGGAAGGGGATTGCCCCAGTAGCGGTTGCGGCTGATTGCCCAATCCCGTGCGCCTTCAAGCCACTTGCCGAATCTGCCGTCCTTGATATGCTCAGGAACCCAATGAATTTCACTGTTTGCTTTAAGCATATTGCTTTTAATTTTTTCCACATTGACAAACCATGAACCAATGGCGCGGTAAATCAGCGGACTTGAACATCTCCAGCAGTGGGGGTATGCGTGGAGGATTTGATCGCGCTTGAACAATTTGCCTTCGACCTTGAGCTGCTCCATGATCGCCTTGTCAGCGTCTTTGACAAAAAGACCTGCAAAATCACTTACTTCCGGTGTAAAGCGACATTCCTCATCTATAGGGCAGACCACCGGTATGCCGGTTCCTTTAAGTACCCGCGCGTCATCTTCTCCAAAACCCGGCGCAGTATGCACAATACCCGTACCGTCTTCGGTGGAAACAAAATCCCCCGGATAAGTACGAAACGCGTTTTGTTCAGCGGCATCTTTGAAATATGGAAAAAGCGGCTCGTATTGAATACCAACAAGATCAGCGCCTTTTTTCTTCCAGATTATTTTATAATCAGCCTCGCTTTTGTAGTAAGCGGGAAGCCGGGCCTCGGCGAGAATGTAGCTGGCTGTTGGTTGTTTTGAGTTGTCAGTTGTGAGGTCTTCTATTAGCACGTAGTCAATGTCCGGGCCAAGAACCAGAGCTAAATTTGAAGGTAATGTCCACGGAGTTGTAGTCCACGCAAGCAAATATGTATCAGGAGGAAAACTTCCCCCCTTTTCCCAATTCCCTTTAACCTTAAACCTTACCGTGATCGCCGGATCATGCACATCTTTGTAACCGCCCAGATTGAGTTCGTGGTTGGAAAGGACAGTGGAACAGCGGGGGCAATAGGGCAGGATGTAATGGCCTTCATACAGGAGGTCTTTTTCCCAAAGGGATTTTACAACCCACCAGATGGTTTCCATATAACCGGGGTCCATGGTTTTATAATCGTTGTCAAAATCAACCCAACGGCCAAGGCGTGTGATGGTCTGCCGCCATTCTTTCACATAACGCAGAACTGAGGCGCGGCAGGCTTCGTTGAATTTATCAATGCCGAATTGCTCAATGTCCGTTTTGGAATTAAGGCCCAGCTCTTTTTCAATGAGGTTCTCGATTGGAAGGCCGTGGCAGTCCCACCCAAAGCGGCGTTCCACTTTTTTACCTTTCATGGTCTGGTAACGGGGAATGATGTCCTTGATGGTGCTGGGAATAAAATGTCCGAAATGAGGCAATCCTGTCGCAAAGGGCGGGCCATCGTAAAACACATATTCCGTTTTCCCTTCCCGCTGCTTCACGGATTTTTCAAAAACATGATTCTTTTCCCAGAAAGCGAGGACTTCTTCCTCCAGCTTGTGGAACTTTACTTTTGCGTCAACCGGTTTGTACATTCATTGCTTCCTGTTCCACTGCCCTTACTTGTTCTGCGGAATATCCGGCAGCGTGGCGAAGCCGCGAGCGAGTTCTTCATCACTGGGGATATGATCGTTCATAGTTTTATTGTTATACGCCATAAAAGCGGTCATGTCGAAAAAGCCCGTTCCTGAAAGACCAAAAAGAATTACTTTCTTTTCGCCGGTCTTTTTACATTCAAGGGCTTCGTCAATGGCGGCCTTGATTGCGTGGGAAGATTCCGGCGCGGGAAGTATGCCTTCAGCTTTCATAAACTGAACCGCAGCGCTGAATACATCGGTCTGCGCTTCACTGCGGGCTTCAACGTAGCCGTCCTTGTAGAGTTTTGACAAAACGGAGTTCATGCCGTGGTAGCGCAGGCCGCCGGCATGATTGGCGGACGGGACAAAGCCTGAACCCAGAGTCATCATCCTGATCAGCGGCGTGGTTTTTGCAGTGTCGCCAAAGTCATAAGCATAGCGGCCGCGGGTAAACGAAGGGCAGGATGCCGGTTCAACGGCGATGAAGCGGGTGTTTGATTTCCCCCTGAGTTTATCGCCCATAAACGGCGCAAGCAGTCCGCCCAGATTTGATCCGCCGCCCGCGCAGCCAATAATAATATCAGGCTTAATTTTGTATTTATCCAGCGCGGCCTTGGCTTCCAGCCCTATCACTGTCTGGTGGAGCAAAACATAATTAAGAACGCTGCCCAGCACATAACGGCATTTGTCGGTTTTAACCGCTGTTTCCACTGCCTCCGAAATGGCGCAGCCCAGAGAGCCGCCGGTGTTGGGGTCCTGTTCCAGAATTTTCCGCCCGGATTCGGTGGTGTTTGACGGCGAGGGAATCAGCTTTGCCCCATAGGTTTCAATCAGGGCTTTGCGGTACGGCTTCTGTTCGCTGCTGACCTTCACCATGTAGACCGTCAGATCCAAACCGTAAAAGGCGCAGGCCATTGACATGGCAGTACCCCACTGCCCGGCTCCGGTTTCCGTAGTAAGGGAAGTCAATCCCTGTTCCTTTGCGTAAAAAGCCTGAGCCGCCGCTGAATTGAGTTTGTGGGAACCGGAAGTATTGGTTCCCTCGAATTTATAATAAATCTCCGCCGGTGTTCCCAATATTTTTTCCAGATAATAGGCGCGGATAAGCGGTGAAGGACGATAGGCCCGGTATAAATCCTGAATCCCTTCGGGGATGGGAATGAAGCGGGTGGTCTCGTCCAGTTCCTGTTTGACCGGCTCCGTGCAGAACACCGGTTCCATATCCGCCAGACTCACGGGCTTGAGGGTTCCCGGATGCAGAATCGGATCGGGTTTTTCCTTCATGTCCGCGCGAAGGTTATACCAGGATGTAGGCATCTCATCCTCGGAAAGATAGATACGGGTGGGAATTTTGCGTGCCATATTCGCTCCTTATGCCGGAAAAGCCGGTGTATTAAAATCATTACAAAGACTTCGATCTCTGTCAAGGTTAACAGAGTTATTCTGAAAAATGTATCAATCTTTACACAAATCTCTTTTTATGACACACTGAACACATGGAGTTAAAAGATTTGCAGGAAACTGCTGCCTTGGCGCATTTTGATATGAGCGAACAGGAATTGCGGACAGTTTTTCCGGTTTTTGAACAGATGCTTTCATTTTTTGATACCATGCAGGACGCTGACCAGGACGAAGCCATAGCCCCATATTTACCTGCTGCTTCCGGCGGGGATGTGACGGCCTGCGCGCGGACCGTTGGCTCTGAATATTTCAGGCCTGATGAGGTTCCCCAATCAGGTGATGATCTGGCTGAAACCATGCTGACAAATGCCGGTGAGCGTGACGGCCGGTTTGTAGTTATCCCCAACGTACTTTAGTATGAGCGCTCTAGCTTTTTCCTTGCGGAGTATCAATGAATTTTAACAAAGCCTTTATTCAATATGTGAAAGAATGGGAAGCGAAGATCAATGCCTTCATTGAATTGAATCTTGAGCCTTCAGCGCAGACGCATACGGGCGGTGTTTCTGTGAAAGCCCTTCCCAAAAATGCCGCCGCGCTTGTTTCGGATATTCCCTTCGCGGTAAGGGACAATATCGCGGTAAATGACTGGGTATTCACCTGCGGCTCAAAACTGCTGGAACAGTTACGCTCGCCCTACACTGCTACAATCGTACAAAAACTTGAACGGGCAGGCGGCATTGCTATTGGCAAAACCAACCTTGATGAATTTGGCATGGGCTGTACTGCCGCCAATTCCGCCATCAAGAAAACCAATAATCCCTGGAATATTGACACAGCCGGAGATGACCCAACGGATGGCTCGGCGGCTGCGGTGGCAGCGGGAATTGTTCCATACGCGCTGGGTATCGATTCAGGCGGATCAATACGGCAGCCTGCGGCCTTCTGCGGCATTGCCGGACTCAAACCCACTTACGGCGCGGTTTCCCGTTACGGTCTTGCGGCTTACGCTTCAAGTCTTGAAACTGCCGGTATCCTTGCGGATACAATAGCCCGCTGCCGGGCGGTTTTTGCCATTATCCGGGGCAGGGATCACCTGGATCAAACCAGCCATGAAGCGCCGGATGTTGCGCCGCCCCTGTATGATATGGCAGTCGGCTGCGGTAAAAAAATCGGCGTGTTTGCTCCTGATGCAAATGTTGAAGATAAAGTTCGCCGGGGCTTTGAGCTTGTCAAAGAACGGCTCACCGCTTTGGGCCACAATCTTGTTGACATTGAAATTCCCTGCCTGCGATACAGCGTTCCCGCCTTTTACACCATCGCCGCTGCCGAAGCCGGTTCGAACCTGAGCCGCTTTGACGGCATCCGTTTTGGAAAGCGGCCGGACTGGGCGGAAAATCCCGATGAACTGGTAGACAAGGCCCGCGCGGCGGGTTTTGGGGATGAAGTAAAACTGCAAATACTATTGGGAGCCTTTGTGCTGCGTTCAGGTTTTCAGGAACGTTACTACTGGCAGGCACAGCGGATACGAACCGCTGTCAAGCGAAATTTTGAATCTTTGCTCGGCGACAGCGAATATACACAGCAGGCAACGTTAGATGCAATCCTCATGCCGGTTTTTCCCAAACGGACATTCGGCAGGGAATCGCTTTCCGCTGTTGAGCAAAAAAAACTTGATGTATATACCTGCGGCGCGAATCTCGCCGGACTTCCGGCGCTTGCGTTCCCGGTTTCGGAGGAAAATGCGGCTTCGGCAGGAGGCTCGCCCTTGATAGAAAGCCAGCCCATTGGCGTACAGCTTGTGGGCCGCGCATGGGCCGAAGGGACTCTGCTCGACATAGCCGAAGCTTATGAACAAAAATATCCCTTCCCCCATCCGGCAGGGTATAAGGCATTGTGGGGTCAGGAGTAAATCATGTATCAGTCATTCATCGGGCTTGAAGTTCACATTCACCTTCTTACCAAAACAAAAGTCTTCTGCGGCTGCCGTTCCGCATTCGGCGATGAACCCAACTCCAATATCTGCCCCGGCTGCATGGCCTATCCGGGAACTTTACCCGCACTCAACATTGAAGCCCTGCGAATGGCCGGTATGGTGGCGCGGGCTCTCAACTGCCGTATCCCTGAAAAAACATGGTTTGAACGCAAACAGTATTTTTACCCCGACATATCCAAAAATTTTCAGCTAACACAATCCGCCTCTCCAATCGGGCAGCAGGGCTATATTGATATCGAAGGACAGGCCGCGGGCAAAGAGATCAAAAAACGGGTGCGGATAAAGGAATGTCACCTTGAAGAAGACGCGGGCAAAATGCTTCACACCGGAACCGTTTCACTGGTGGACTATAACCGCGCCGGAGTCTCGTTACTCGAAATTGTTACCGAACCTGATATTGAAACCGGAGAGGAAGCGGAACTGTTTGTCCAGCAGTTGCGCCGCACAGTACGCTATCTGGGAGTCTGTAACGGCAACATGGAAGAAGGCAGCCTCCGCGCTGATGCCAATGTGTCGATTAACCTTTCCGGCAAGGGCCCCGGCAGAATAGTGGAGATCAAAAATCTCAACTCATCCCGTTTTGTAAAGCTGGCGATCAATTACGAAATCGCCCGCCATAGTGCGCTTCTGGATGAGGGAAAAGTCATTGCCCAGGAAACAAGACTCTGGAACGAAAACCGGGACGAGACTCTTCCCATGCGTCAGAAAGAAAATGCCCATGATTACCGTTATTTTCCCGAACCTGATCTGCCGGTATTCTGTCCCGATGCGGCATTTCTTAAATCGGTAGACGATGCAATGGTGGAACTTCCCGTTCCGCGGCGAAAACGTGTTGCCTCCGAATATCAACTCAATGAAGAACAGGCCGAGATTATCTGTGATGAAAAAGCCCAGGCCGATTATTTTGAGGCCACTGTTACAGAAACCGAATCCGCCGCTGCCGCTATGGGGCTGTCCCTTTCAAAAGCAGAAGCTGCCGGGCGCATCGCCAACTGGCTTCTACAAGATGTTAAACATATTCTTGGCAAAGAGGGCATTGAGTTACGCGACATTGGCTCCTTCCGCCTGAACCCCAAACGCTTTGCAAGTCTTGCCGCCATGACCGCCGCCGGAAAAATCACCGGCAAAAACGCCCGGCAAACACTGGAAGCGGTTATTGCCGAAGACAAAGACCCCGCGCAAATCGTCAAAGAGCGCGGCTGGGAACTTATTTCTGATCCGGCGAAAATTGCCAAAGCAATACGGACTGTCGCGGAAGCGGAGGCGGCTACCGTTGCGGAACTCAGGGGAACAGCGATTGATGAAAAGCGCCGCCGGACTTTAATGGCATATCTTACCGGCAAAGTCCTGGCAGCTACCGGCGGCAGGGCTGATCCCAAAATCGTTGGCAGCCAGATCGATTCACTTTTCACATAACAATAGAGGTCTGCCCGCCGCAGCCTACGCAGCGGTACTTTTTTTCCCCTGCTGCCGCAGCTGCAAGTCCCGCTGTTTCCACATGGTATCCCCTGCGCCGCACCAGCAGTGCGCCGCATTTGCAGCAATGCGTGTTGTTTTCCCCGCTTGTAATATTGCCGGTGTATACAAAGCGAATTTTTTCGCGGGCGCGTTGCGCAGTCCGCAGCAGCAGAGCCGGTTCAGTGGGCGGGGCATTCCAGCGGTAATCAGGATGATAGGCCGATAAATGCCAGGGTATTTCCGGCATACCGGAACCGCCGCAAAGACCTGCGATAAAATCCGTGCAGGCATCAAGTTCCCCTTCTGAATCATTAAGACCGGGTACAACCAGCGTGGTAACTTCAACATGCACGCCCATTGAACAGGCCAGCCGGATAAACTCAAGCACCGTATTCAGATCACCGCCAAGAACTTTTGCATAGGTATCGGCGGAAAAACATTTGAGATCAATATTGGCCGCATCGGTAAGGCGAAGAATCTCATGCGCCGCCTCGCTGGCAATACAACCATTAGTCACCAGCACATTGGCAATGCCCTGAGTACGGACCTTGCTCATGCAGTCGAGCAGATACTCGGCGTGGATCAGCGGCTCGGAATAGGTATACGCAATGGAAGCACTGTTCTCCCGCAGCGCGGCGGAAATAACATCGCCTGATTTCATCATTCTGCCTGAGGCCCCGGCGTTTTGTGAAATGTGCCAGTTCTGACAAAAGGGACAGCGCAAATTACAGCCGGTAAAACCAACAGAAAGTATCGATGAGCCGGGGCGAAAGTGGTACAGGGGCTTTTTCTCGACCGGGTCAAGCGCCAATGCGCTGACAAGGCCGTAAAAGGGAATAAAACCCTTTCCGTTTTTATTGCCCCGTACTCCGCACGCGCCAAAACTTCCGCTCTGTATCACGCAGCAACGGGGACAAAGGCCGCAACGAGCCAGGTCACCGGTTTCTTCCGTGAAAAAAAGAGGACTGCGCAACGGCGTAAAACCCTCAATACCGGGCATTGTCATCTGACATTGTCAGAGACCCGCCTGCGGCCTGATCTCCAGGAAACGTTCCCTGATTTCGCGGACTTTCGCGGTGAATTGTACCGGATCGCTTACCTCAAAAGGCTCAATGAGCATCCCGTGAGCGCCCTTGCGAATCCACAGTTTTACCAGCGGCACGCCCTCCCCTGCTTCGGTAACCGCAGAAGGAATCTCCTCCACCAGCAGCACATCCTCAAGACGGAATTCCAGTACCATAGGCTGTGAGCCCAGAGGATCATACACAAGGATCAACTTGTTTTTTTCCGAAGGGTGCTGGCGGGGATAACCGGTAAAGGGAATAGCATCCGCAGGCCGCCCGCCTGAATATTTGGCAATGCTGCTCAG
>JAIRUN010000143.1 GCA_031254365.1 Treponema sp.
GTATAATGGAGTTCATGCTACAGTAAGGGGGTAAAATATGAAAACAAACGTATTGTTGATACCGCTTTTTGTGCTGGTATCCCTTGCCCTTTATGCGCAGGATGCCGAAAGCATTGTCCGGGCTTCGCGTGAACGGGACACGGCGGATACCACTATCAGCCGTTCCAGAATGGTGATTCAAAAGAGGGATGGTTCCACTACCGAGCGGATAATTGAACAGTATTCAAAAGACGGGCCAAAGGGGAAACGTACCGTGATTGTGTTCCAGCAGCCGGCGAGCGTGGCTGGTACGCGATTCCTTACTATGGAAAACGATGGCGGCGCTGATGACCGCTGGATATACCTTCCCGCTGTTGGCAGGGTCCGGCGGGTAGCCGCTTCGGAAGGCTCAGGCAGTTTTGTGGGAACCGATTTTTCCTATGATGACATTTCCTCAACAAGCCGGAATGTTGATCTTGATACCCATACGCTGCTACGGGAAGAAACGCTGGACGGCATTGCCTGTTATGTGATTCAATCCGAACCCAAAGACAGATCATTCCAATACTCAAAAATGATCCAGTGGATAAACAAAGATACCAAAATCGTAATGAAAATCGAACTGTATAACCGGAGAAACGCGCTGGTAAAAATTGCCGAGATGTCAGGCATCAGGGAAATACAGGGACGGCTTGCCGTCACCATTACCAAAATGACAACGCTTGCCGCGGGAACTTCCACTACGATTTATATGGATATTAAATACGGCGATCCCATTCCCGAAACAGTCTTTAGCACCGCTTATCTTGAAACCGGAGTAGCCCGATGAAACCTGTGAATTCAATTCTCCTCCGCGCATCCGTGAGGCGTTTTGCGGGTTTATGTTTGTGCATGGCATTTGCTTCAGGGGTATATGCGCAGGATTTTGGTTTTGATGATTCATGGGGAACGGCTTCCGCACCGGCGCTTTCAGTAAAAATAAGCGGTGAAATTGCCGCATCGTTGAGCGGGTATGTGCAGGATTTTTCATCCGGGGAAGAAATAAAAGCCGTTTCATTGGGTGATATAGTTTCCGGGGCGCTCATTTTCAGCGCTTCCGCTGCGAATGTAAACGCCGTCATCGGCCTTAATCTTTCCGCCGCCAATATCGGCGACCCGGCCTATACGCCCCTTATTCTTGATGAAGCATATCTGCGGGCATATTTCGGCCCGGTCAACATTGAGGCCGGCCTTCGCAAACTCAGTTGGGGCAAGGCGGACAGCCTGGGGCCGCTGGACGTAATAAATCCGCTGGATTATACAGACCTTCGCAATATGTCCGACCTGCAAGCCATAAAGATCGCCCGGCCCCTTGTTCATGCGACATGGAACATGGACGGTTTTTCAAAACTGGAAGCTGTCTTTATTCCCAGCTTTACCGGCCACCGCTTTGCTCAGGAAGGCCGCTGGATGCCTGCGCAATATTCAAACATATATTCAAGCATATCGGAAAACATCGAAACGGGGATATATGAGCGGTTACCGCCCCAATACCTCCCGGTTTTTGATTCAATGTATCCTGTAATATACCCCCAAATCGCCGCCAGTTTTGATTCTGCGGCTCTATTCCCCGATACAGGCGGGCTTGACTATTTCCAAACCGGCCTCCGTTTTACCACCACAATCGGCCCTGCCGACATCGGCGTACAGTACTTTTACGGGAACCTGTTCCGGCCTGATTTTACCGGTGTTAACGTTGACGATTTTCTTGATGATTTAGTTTTGAGAAACCTCCCTTTTATTCTTGGGTTTGATCCTTCCAATCCCGATTTTTCCAATCTTTATTACGGTAACCCCAACTTAATTCCCCCTCCAATCAAATATAACCGCTATCACCAGATTGGCATTGACTATGCCCAGGTGCTTTTCGATTTTAATATTCGCGCCGAGTTTGCCGTCCACCTGACCGAAGATATGAAAGGCGATGACGGGACTGTGCGCAATCCTTTCATTGGCTGGTCGCTCGGTTTTGACCGGAATCTTTTCTGGGGTATAAACGCGAATGTTCAGTGTACCGAAACAATCCGCCTGTTAGATGACAAGGTGGGGAATGATCCCCTTCTCGATTGTGAAGCGGATACCAATGCCCTTTCCACCCGAATGACGATTCGCCTTTCCAAAAAGTTTTTGATGGATGAACTGGAAAGCAGGGCAACCGTTATCTGGGACATCGAAAATTCGGATTGCTATATTATCCCCGCGCTTGTCTGGACTGCCGGAGACCTGAGTACGGAACTTTCCGCCGGAATTTTTACCGGCAATGAAAGCGGTGAACTGGGTCAGTATTGGAAAAACAGTTTTGTCAAACTGGGTCTGAAGTATACGTTTTAGGCCGGGGATTGCGCCTGACGGAACCTTGCGACAAATTCCGCCGGACTGATGTCCAGCGCGCCCAGACCGGTTTTGTAATCCAGAGACATCCCCAGATCAAAAAAATCAAAACCCCGCTCCTGCAAATAACGGCTTGTTTTGACAAGCTGAACCGTACCGGCATTGTCCTCGTCATAATAACCGGAATAGGAAGTATAGACCCGGCCAACAATTACGCCGAATTCACCGGCAACCAGATTTCCGTTTCGATACAGGGCAAAAGAAACGGGATGAGCGGCATTATCAGGCGGCGGCAATGTGTGTTGTTCCGCGGTTGAACGCTCCCGTATTGTTCTGACAGCGTCAAGCAGCGGCGGGGTAAGCCAGCCGGTCCCATGAATCTCAACGCAGCGATCAAGAATACGGTTAAAATCGGCATTGGGCCGCAGTTCATACAGTTTAAGATAAGGCCGGACAGATTTTTTGATATGCAGATTCTCAAAAAACAGAACGGAGCGGGTCAAATGCAATTTGGGGAGGAGAATATATATGGACTCTCCCTGGCCGTCCACATCGGGAATTTCACATGACATTACCAAAAAACCGGCTTCCATGAGCCGGGCGATAAAATCAGGGCTGAAATCCGGCGATACACAAAATTCCTCACCATAACTGGTGTCCAATATGACATCCACAATCCGGTGAGGATCATCCTGGGGCAAAATTATTAAATAACCACCTTCGGTATAACGGAGATACACAATTTCAGAAGGAATGGATTATACCATCGCTGACTGGCAACGGTATAATCCTGATTTACCTGGCTTTGCGGGGACGGCCCGCTCTTGCTTTTGCTTTGCCCCTGACGGGTTTCTTTGCGCCAGCCGGCTTTCTGCCCCTCTTTGCGGGGGTCTTTTTGCCGGAAGCTTTTCTTCCCGCCCTGGCTTTCGCGGGAGCTTTCGCCGCTGTGCCGCCCTTTTTGACCTTGGGTATGCTCCGAATAATCGCATCAAGTTTTTTGTCTTTTGCGGCTTCAAGCAGATCATAACGCATTTGAAGCTGAAGCCAATACTCAGGGGTGGTGCTGAAATACTTCGCAAGCCTGAGCGCAACGGGAACAGAAATTCTTGTTTTTCCAATGACGATCAAGCGTACCGCCGACTGGCTCAAATGAATTTCCTTTGACAGTTTGAATGGATTAAGATTGTATTTATCCAGCATTACCTGGAGAAACTCTCCAGGGGATTGTGACTGCACTGATCTTGGCATAATACCTCCAAAAAAATTAGTATAATAGAATTATAGCGGAATAATTTAATTAAGTCCAGTAGTATAATTTCTCACATACCGATGATAGGGCGGCCTGTCTATCTACACATCCTTCGGGCGTTTGTCCTGAACCCGTACCGCTTTGCCTTCTGACACGGGCAGGCTGCCGCTTTCGTGGAGTTCCACGCGGGGGCTGATGGAGATCGATACTTGCAGG
>JAIRUN010000156.1 GCA_031254365.1 Treponema sp.
TCATCGCCACATTCAATGCCCTGATATACCAGCGAGGAAAGGGCGTAACGGTCGGAAACCACGAGTTCCCCCTGTTTGCAGCGTTCTACAACGCCTCCCGGCGCATAAAGATGTTCGCCCCGGTCAGCGGCAAAGAGCCGGGCAAGGGTATCGGGACGCAGGGAAATGTCCCGTTTCAAGGCTGAACGGATGAGTTTTCCTACAGGACCTTCAGTTGGCTCAAGCGTAGGAAAAAAAACAGGGCCGTTGGGACATTCCCGCGAAATTCGTTGTCCCAATAAGGCAAGCTGGGTACTGGTTCCGCTGCCGTCACCGCCCTCAAATACCGCAAAATTGCGCAGGATTTCCATTTGTTTCATAAAATTAGCCGAAACTGATAAAAAAAACAAGCGATTCCCTCTGTTTGGCTGATACAAAAAGGGCTTAAATGTGTTATAATAATATAGAAGGTAAACAGGCTGTGGCTTTCTCATTGAAAAACAGGACAAATTCTGTCCGGTTTCGGTTTTTTATTCAGATTCTCATTTTTTCTACCCTGGTGTGTCTGGGCGTGCTGCTTCTCTTGCCGGTACAGCAGGGTCTTTCTGTGGGGATGCTGAGTATCCGTAACGGCTTGATCGCTAACCTTGAAACTTTTATTGGCAGAAAAATACGGTATTCTTCGATAAGTCCTTCGATTTTTGGCGCTTTTGATATTCGTAATATGCGTATTCTGGGCGAAGATTCCCAGCCGGTTGTTTCTGTGTCGCGGCTGCGCATTTCCTATTCATTTTTTGAATTGATTCAGGGCAAAATCGGAGCAATCCGCTCAATACGGCTCGACTCGCCCTATATTGATTTTGATATGGAACGGGATCATGACCTTCTTGATTTACTGCATTCCTTTAAGCTTAACCAGCTTGACTCACGCCGCAGTCTTGCCGCCCTGATACCACAGAAGTTCGCAGTCAGGGTTAGCAGCGGTCAATGTCTGATACAGGACGGAAAAGATCAGTACCATGTTCAGGACTTTAATCTGGATGCCCTTATCGCGGATAATCAAATCGAACTGGACGGCGGACTTGACACTGTTTTTTCTCTGAATCGTATTCAGGCAGAGCCATTCAGCGCCCTGATCGGTATACGCGTAAACGGAAGCGGTACTGCGGATATGGAAAATGGCCGTGCGGTTATTACGATTCCCGCCATTACCGGTAATTTGATGGAGATGCGTTCTCTTGCGTTTGATCTTAATATACAAAGCGGCATTCTCAGTTTGAAAAAGCAGTCCGATCCGCTGCCCTTTGATTTTTCCATAGATTATAATTCTCAGTCAGGACAGACAAACGCCCGTTTCAACTGCGCGAACTTTATGCTGCGGGAGCTCTTTAGTTTTTCCGGCGACTGGAACGCGGGTAACCGCTGGCTGGACATCGCCGGAACAGGGATGGCTTTTTTTGATCGAGAGCAGGATGAAAAAATCAGCTACCGGATAGACCTCGCCGGAGCTGTTCCCTTAGGTGACGCTTCTTTTGAAATTCACGCGGGAGGAGATGAAAAAACAGCGGCTATTGACTCTTTCCGTTTTACACTGCCTCCTTCAAGCGAAGGCGCGGGATTTTTGCAGGGGGAGATTGATTTCCACGGAAAGATAGGAATGGAACCGTTTGCGCCTAACGGTATGCTTTCGCTTGTTAATATGAGCCTGACCGGAACCGAAGGGATCAGCGCCGAATTCAGCATTAGTACCCGTGAAGCCGGGATCAGGGTTTTCAGTGATACGGTCAGGCTGGGCGGATCAGCGGAACTAAAGTCACTGAGCGTTTCCCTGAACCCCAATGATCGCGATCTCGATTTCAGTGTATCCACTCACAGCGCCATGCAGCACGGCTCTTTCTCGCTGGATGGTTCCCTGAAAGGCTCAGGGCGGTCTGCCGGACAATCCGCATGGCAGCTTGCCCAGCAGATTGAGGCGAATCTCCTTTTGGATTCATTTTCACCTGCGGATATAACTGCCATGCTCCGGCCTTTTTTCAGGGAAGCGTTTTTACCTGCCCCGCTGGAAAGAATTCTACACGATACTTCGATTAACACTGAACTGTTTGTTGCCGCCGATTCTGATCATATCCACTACAATGTTCCCCGTTTTGAGATGGTCTATGCGGGCGGCGGGCGGTATATGACAGGCCAGCTTTCCATGTCAGGTACGGATAAAAATTTTGAGTTAAGCGAAGGCCGGTTCATGGCTGATAAAACCGCTGATGAGGAAATCCTTTTGGTTTCCGCCCAGGCGGAATTCGCCGATTCGCGGAATATCAATTTTTCCCTAAACGCCGCTTACCGGGAATTGTCGTATCATTTTACCGGCAGAGCGCTTGATCGCCATGACATCAGTATAGAGGGGGCCTATGGTTTACGGGTGCATCTGGCGGCAAGCAATACCGGCGCTTATTCGGGGACAGCGCAAATACAGGAGATTCCAATTCCCTGGCGGGGCAGTCCTGCGTATCTCAGCTTTTTGGCTTCTGTCCATTACACTTCACTCGATTCCTGGTCTCTGTCTCTGGACAAGCTTGAGTTGACGGATATCGCAAGCCCGGCAGGACCTGCCCTGCTGCGGATTTCAGGCAGAGCGGATCAGAACGGGATGCAGCTTCCGCTCTATTACAACGATACTATCGGCCCCCTGAACGGCAGCGCTGATCTTTCCTGGGCAGCGGATTTTTCCGGCTTTTCCGGTACGCTTGCCATGGAGGGGAATCGGGAGCAGTACCGGATAACAGCGGCCCTTGTGGAGCAACAGTTTGACCTTCTGCTTTCCGGTTCACGAATGCGGCTTGACCGGATAATTGACGGGCTGAATAGTACGTCTGCCAGCGGCGATATCCGTCTGTCCCATGATCTTTCAGATTCCCTGCGCGCAGAATTTAACATTACTTCCCTGCGCACGAGAATATTTAACCGCGATCTTCGCGCGTCAGCGCAGGGACTGGCGGATAATCAGGGATTCACCGTACAGGATATGCGCGTCAGTTTCGCCGAATTGGAAGGAATAATACCGGTTCTTACCGTCAACTATCATGAGGGGCTTGCCGAAACACGGGCGATTATTCAGGGCGTGGCCGGAAGACAGCGACTGGAAAGTTCCCTTGCCCTTAACGCCGGTTTCAGTCCGCTTGGATCCTGGTCTGAAATTGGCAAGGCCCTGAATTCCCTCAACGGCATTGTACATGTCGAAAACATACGCTATGGCAATGCTGCTTATCCTGAACCCTTTGCCATAAATTTTTTCCGGAACGATGGGGCGCTGCTGGTTTTGGGCGGCCCCCAGGAAATGATCCGTTTACAGATGGAACAGGACGGTAATTTTTATGCCGGTTTGTCCAGCCCTTTCCCGGTACGTGGTTCCCTTATCGGCAACATCAGTCAAAAAAACATTGATGCCCGTTGCAATGATCTGTATGTCGATCTGGCGGAACTCTGGAAATTCGTTCCTCCGGAAGTTGAGGTTGTATTTGCCGGAGGTTATGCAAATGCCTCGCTGGATATCAGGGGTTCCTTTTCGGATCCGGAATTTTTCGGATGGGTCAGAGCTTCCAGCGTCCGTATGCAGGTTCCCAGATTTGTCACCAGAGATATACGGCCTATTCCCTTTACCGCTGCCATTGAGGGTAATGAAATACGCTTTGGCCCTGTCCCGGCTACAGCGGGAAACGGAGCCGCAACCGTCAGCGCATGGTTTCAAATTGACCGCTGGATACCGAATATTTTCAGCATAGACATTCAGGTTCCCCGTGAGACTCCCGTCCCCGTCAGCTTTGATATAACCAATTTTATGGCCAGGGGCGAGGCTTCAGGTCAATTAAATCTTTCAATGGAGAATGTGATACTTAGCGTCAAAGGTGATCTGCTCGCCAATAATACCGAAATAAGCATGAATACCGATGAGAATATGCCGACCCAAACATGGGATGGAAATAACGAGGATGGTGCTATTCCTGTCATCGTGAATCTGAACATAAGTACCGGATCCTCAGTGGATTTTTACTGGCCAAATATTAATTGGCCGATAATCAGGGCTACCCCCGATCAGGGTACCAGAGTGCGAGTAACTGCGAATTCGCAGACAGGGCAGTATTCTGTCAACAGCGACATACGAATCCGCAGCGGGGAGATCTTTTATTTTGAGCGGAACTTCTTTATCCGCAGCGGAACCCTCATTTTCAGAGAAAGCGAACGCCGTTTTGATCCGCTTCTGACCGCACGGGCGGAAGCCAGGGAACGGACGGATCAGGGGCCGGTTACCATATCCATGATCGTGGAAAACGCCCCACTCCTGTCATTTACTCCCCGCTTTGAATCAAGTCCCATTCTCTCCCAAATGGAAATTTTCACTTTGCTGGGGCAAAATATTTACGGTGTACCCGGAGAAGAAAGCTTCGGAAACTGGCAGCAGGCTCTTGTACTCGGTACAGATATTTTGGCCCAATTCCTCGCGGTCAGGCAGGCTGAGCGGTTAATCCGCAACTTTATGCGCCTGGATATGTTCAGTTTCAGGACCAGGGTTCTGCAGAATGCGCTTTTTAACGCGACCGGGCTGTGGCAGACACCAGTTGACAGGCCCGCCGGAGTCGGTAACTATTTTGATAATACGACTGTTTTCCTTGGTAAGTACGTTGGTCAGGATATGTTTGTTCAGTCCATGCTTTCCATGCGCCATGACGCGAACCAAATGGATTTTGGAGGCTTGAGACTTGAACCGGATTTTGGTATAGAATTACAAAGTCCCCTGTTTAGTATCCGGTGGGATTTTAACCCCACACATCCGGAAAACTGGTATTTTAGTGATAATTCAATAACTCTCAGCAAGAGTTGGACATTTTAGGAGTTTTAATGCGTGCGCATAAGCGTTTTGTGTTTGTTTTATTGATTGTTGCAGCAGCCACTGCCGGATTTGCCCAACAGGTAGAATGGTATCAGGGAAAACCGATCCGGGATATTGTCTTTACCGGATTGCATCATGTAAAAAACTCTGAATTGGAAGGGCTGATGGAACCCTACAAAGGTCGGCCATTTGATGACAGCATCTTCTGGGAGATTCAGGGAAAGCTCTATGCCCTTGAATATTTTGATTTGATTTCCCCCAGCGCGATTCCGGCGGATGCCCAGGAGAATGAGGTCATTATCAGATTTGCCGTTACCGAGCGGCCCGTTATCAGCCGGATAAATTTTGTGGGAAACAGCGGTCTGCGGAGAAATGAATTGCTGGATACGATTACCATAAAGGTGAATGACGTAATAAATCAGGCCAAGATACGTGTTGACGAACTTGCCATCATTAATAAATACATTGAAAAGGGGTTTCCTGACATAACTGTTCGTTCCGAAACCCAGAACAGCGGCGAAGCATCAATCGTGCTGACTTTTTTTATTTCCGAGGGTGACAAATTAACCATTTCGGATTTTCGGTTTGAAGGCAATTCAGTCCCGGTCAGAACCCTCAGAGGGCAGCTTTCGCTGAAAGCGAAAGGCCTGTTCAACGATGGCGCTTTTCAGGAAGCAAAGCTCCTGGCGGACCGCGCTGCCATTACCCAGTATTACCGTGACCGGGGCTATGTCGATGCGGAAGTAATTGATGTTACCCGCGATGTTACCAAAGACACCAAAGGAAATAACAACATGATTCTGACTTTCAGAATCTACGAGGGGGAGATTTTTACATTCGGCGGGGTAACCTTTGAAGGAAACCGGATATTCCCCACCGAACAGCTTGAAAAACTGATCAGATCCAAACCCGGAGCGACGATCAACGCCCACAGGCTGGAAACGGACTTCCAGCGGGTAGCGGATCTGTATAATGAGAG
>JAIRUN010000157.1 GCA_031254365.1 Treponema sp.
GCAAAGTCGGCATCCCTTCCCGGTCTGGGGGAACGGATCGGCAATTCATTTACCAACCGCGCCGAAGCCATACTCAAATGGTTTACCGGGCGGGCGGACACCGTGTTTCAGAAATAAAAGGGAAAAACCATTGACAAATTCCGTCATGGTATTACAATGATCATACTATTTATGGAGGTGTATGATGTCAACTAAAAGAATGCCTGTTTTTTTGGTGTTGTTTATACTCATAACCGTGTTTATCCATGCCGACCCCGTAAGTGATATTGCCAGGGCGGGGGATGAGGCGTGGAATAACCTTATCGCCCAACTCAAAAGGGAATCCCGCTGGATGGATCCTGTTTCCGCCAATGTGGTGGTAAATAATTTCAGCCGGTATGATGGAAAAGTTATGCTGTTCCCCGCTATTGATTTCAGCGACTTTATCACCGATCGGGAAGGGAATAGATATTATTGGTACGGGGAAAAGAACAGCCTCAACATATTTATCATAAAGTATCATCCCGGTATTCAGGATCAGCTTTATATGCTCAACAATGGACTTGGAAATATGGGAGGCCGGTACGAAGTGCTGGGGACGATTGTGGAAGCATGGGAATGGTGGGGAAACGTGGTGCTTATGGATGTAGTCGCCGTGAGAGTTCAAAACCGGGCATGCGTTCTGATACAAAACAACCGTCCGGTTTTAGCCGGTCAGGATATTTTTGATCGCTATATGGCGGAGCAGGCGGCAAATTGGGCGGCAGGAATTCCTCAAAACGCCACGTCGGTTCCAGGAGGACTGGAACCTGAAATGGTCGCTAAATGGTTTCTGTATTACGGTTCAATTAAAAAGAATCAAACTATTTGGAATCAGCTCTGTTCGGTTCAGGAAAACGCTATCTCAAGCTCTGGAGCATTACAGGCTAAGGGTCAGTCATGGTGGCGTATGATTTCCATGTCAGACCGGGAATATTATTTTGTCCGCGCTGAACCAAGCCGTGATACGCCTACTACAAGGGTCTTTATGTACCAATTTCGTCAGAACGGGCAGGATGTAGGGGTCGCAAGACCAATGACCGTAATAAGAGAAAATGCGGGTCAATGGAGAGTGTCTTCATTCTAGTTGGCGCGGACGGTATAATGTTTACCCGCCGCGCTAATTACCTATTCTTACCCATACTTCGCCATTTCCTGAAAAGGAAGTATTGGAATCCATATTATATATGAAGGTACGTCCTTCCATAATTATTGTTATATTGTTGTTTTCTATTCGATAAAGCCCGTTACTTGCCCTGCCGTTCAATGTGTAACTTATATTGCCGGAACGATTATTGCCGGAAAATCTGATATCGGCATTCCCGCCAAAGAGCCGGTATGTTCCTGTTTGAAAGTCAACAAGCTGATTATCCAGAATGCTCGCCATTCCGGTATTTTGCGGCGGCAGGATGTTGTTTCCGGTTTGACTTGCTCCATGCTCCATTAAATAATTGTATATTAAATTATTTCCATTCCTTTGCGCTATTGATAAAGCCGTAGTTCCGTCTTTTGCCATCGCATTTATATTTGCCCCATGATCCAAAAGCAATTGTACCAGTTCAAAATTATTGTATTTGGCGGCATAGAGCAGCGAAGTCATGCCGTCAGCATAGGGTCTTGTTAACGGATATTGATAATTAACATCAACCTTTGCCTCAATAAATTGTCTGGCTATATCAAATCTTTGTTTTACCATTGCCAAAAGCAAAATTTCACCGTTGGGTTCTATTCCGCTCTGCAACAGAAATTGAATGACGGCATCGGATTGATTTCTGTTAATTGCCGTATACAAATCAAAGCTATTCGGATGTATATTATATTTTTGCAGCAAATCAAAGACTCTCAGCGTATTTTCACCGTGGGAATATATAATCGTGAAATTTATTACAAGTCTTTTTTCCGGCGCTGACATTGTGTTTATGTTGGTCTTCAATATATTTTCAATTGCCTGAAAATCGGCTCTGGCCAATGCGTTTACCAAATTCCATTGATAATCATCCGCAAATAAGGTTCCGGTGAGAAAAATAAACGGAATTATTTTGAAGATACGCATTATTTGACCCTGTTTATACATTATAAACTATATCATATTGATGGTGTCAAGTTTTTTCCTTGACCTGTCGAAAATTGCGTGTTACCCTATACATGGAGGAAAATTCATGAAAAGATTTCTTTCAGTTGTCCTTTTCACACTGGTTATAGGCAGCGCGGGCGCTCAGGCCATCAGACAGGGAAACGGTAACGATGAAATTATTGTGTACCGGCTGCCGGATCCACAACGGATATATATTTACCGTAACGGCAACGTAGTCTATGATGCCGCCATACCGGCGAGTTCAATCATTAACAATACTTTTATACTACCTGATAATGTGCGTCTGGACAGTATGACCATTTCCCAGGCGGGAAAACGAATCTACACATATACGACCTATACCGCAGAAGTGCTGGTCGTACTGCGCAGGGGTGAAATGCCGCGCCAGGTGAGGATATTGCAGGTATATGTGCCGGAATTAAACACAGGCGCTTCGCTTGAGATAAAGTACGGTATCAGAAATTCCGGCCTCTCATGGAATATCCTGCTGGATATGGAAGTAACAGGCGATAATAATCTCAACTGCGCGCTGATAGCCGAATTACGGGCCGCCAGCGATCTGCCGGAAACCACCCGGTCAATACTCGCCCAAAATCCGGAAATAATTCTGGCCTCCGCTTCCAATGCCCTGCTGGAAGATTCGGCGGCGTTTTTCAATCTCGGCAAACTGTCAATCGAATCGAACAAGCGGCAGTTGATCAAACTGGAAGAAGGTAATACCAAATACACTATTGTGTATCAGTGGGATGCAAACCGCAGAGAACGGCCTTCCGCTTACCTGCGGGCGCAAACACCCCTGAAGTCAATGGCAGGACAGGTGCAGTATTACCTCAACTCCGGCGGCATCAATTACGTTGACGGTCAATTAACGGTAAGTCCCGACCGGCCGTTTAACATTGCGGTCGGCGAACAGTCCAACATTCTTACCTATAAATCAATTGTCACCGCCGAATTTCCGGAACGGGAGAATCTTCCTTTTACCCACAACCTTGAATATCAGGTTGAAAATCAATCAGGCCAGACAATTAATCTGGAAATCTCTATTCCGGTCTCTTATGGTGAAAAGCACCGTACCGAGTATCACTTTACCAAAGCGCCGGATGAGCGTCCCGGTGACCGTATGCTGTGGAGGTATACCGTTGCCCCCGGCCAAAAAATAGTGTTGCAGTTCAGCTATGACGCGGATCTAAAGTACGACCCTTCGTACCGGCAGTTTGATTATAACGAAGGCGGCAGGTAAGCATCCAGAGATAACGAGTGCGAGTTTTTCTTATAGCGTTTTTATTTGTGGCGTTTCCCCTAACGGCGACCTTGCCAGCGCAGGAAAAAATTTCTTTGCTCATAAGCGAACACCATGCGGATCACATGGAATTTTTCTCCCGGCACGGAAAAAAGCTCCCCGCCGCAATGATAGTGCTGGATGCCCACGCAGACACGGTTGCAAACGAACACACTGCGTTGATACGGCAGCTTTTTGCGGCTGGATCATTTCAGCAGGCCGGTACGCTGGTAGGGAATCACGACTGGATACATCCGCTTGTTCCCGATCCGGTTAAATCGCTGGTCTGGATCAACACCATTAACGGCGCACCCCGCGGCAACCGGCTGGAAGGTTTTTTCAAAAGTACCTCGGTATGGAACAGCGACATTCAAATCATTGCTTCCAGTATCGAAGAACTGCGCTTTTTGGATATTACCGGAGAAATGCTGTTTATTTCCATTGACCTTGATTTCTTTTACCACCGGGATCACGGACCGGAAGATGTCCCCGCCGTTCTCAACGCGCTTTTTTCTTTTACATCGCGCTGGCAGGGGCCCGTTGTCTGGGCAATCTGTCTTTCACGCCCCTGGCTCCCCGATGACTCCTACGCCTGGACTCTGCTGGAACGCAGCCTGCAATGGCTGTCCGCCCATCCTGAATTCAGCACAGCGGAAATAACCCTCTTTAACAGCCGCCGCATTGACTCCAGCCGTACCGCCCAAGCCATCCGCTCCGAGGGCCAAGAACCACCTCTGTTACGCGAAACTGACGCACCCACGCATATAAAGGCGCTCCTGCGTGAACTTCAGGAGCAAGATTGATGCCGGATGGGCCAAATTCAGTAAAAGTTTACTCTTATGTCATAAAGTGATATACTTGCGTATACCTGTACAATTATGGGAAGTGAAAGTATGTCAGCCTACGATGCTGTAGCGGTTCAATATTCAAAGGTTTTTGATGATATCAGTCTGCGTTGTTTTGAATGGCCCTGGCTCAGGGCGGAGATTCTTAACCTGAAGCCGGATTCCCTTCTTGATCTGGGCTGCGGAAACGGGTATCTCTTAAAGGCCCTGAAGCCTATGGTTCCCCTCCTCTATGGAATTGAACCTTGTGCCCCCATGTTCAACATTGCACAGGAACAGCTTGGCGATGACATTCAGTTGTATATGACTCAGGCGGAAAACCTGTGCTTCGCGGATAATTATTTTGACGCGATTGTTTCACTGTTAAGTTTCCGTTACATGGACTGGGACAAGGCTCTTTCTGAGACAGCGAGGGTGTTAAAACCTGAAGGAACCTTGATCATCATCGATCTTTTTGCCGCGGCCTTTGACCCCTTAAAAACAGGAAAATACATCGGCGCATGGGTTAAAACACATATTGAATACGCGGCTCACAGGAAATATCACCGGAAACTAAAAGAACTTTCCGGAAACCCCGACTGGCAAAAAATGGTAGGGGAATTTCCCAAGCGGGAGTATAAGGACGCGAAACAGGCGGTTGAAAAA
>JAIRUN010000063.1 GCA_031254365.1 Treponema sp.
CTGGTTGTAACTACATTGGGAACCGTGTTTGACGAGCAGATATTTGACGACATCGAGGGCGACAAGCGGGAAAACTTTTTGCTTCACTACAATTTTCCCCCGTACTCGGTGGGCGAAACTGGCAGACTGGGAACCGGCCGCCGGGAAATCGGACATGGCAACCTTGCCCGCCGCTCCCTTGACCCAATGGTTCCATCCAAAAATGATTTCCCCTACACAGTGCGGGTAGTCTCTGAAATAATGGAATCTAACGGCTCATCGTCAATGGCTTCGGTCTGCGGCGGTACGCTTTCCATGCTCCAGGCCGGAGTGCCCATGAAAAAGCCTGTTGCGGGCATTGCAATGGGACTCATCACCGAAGGTAAGGGCGGTCCCGGCGACCGTTACGCGGTGTTATCTGACATTTTGGGCGAAGAAGATCATCTGGGCGACATGGACTTCAAAGTCGCCGGAACCGGGGACGGGATCACCGGCTTTCAGATGGACATCAAGATCGCCGGTGTCAGCCCGGAAATTATGCGCAAGGCGCTGGATCAGGCGAAGCGCGGCAGGCTGCACATCCTCTCGATCATGAATCAGACGATCAATAAACCTGCCGAACAGATCAGCGAGTATGCGCCAAAGATCGTTACCCTGCGGATAGATATCGACAAGATCGGCGCGCTTATCGGCCCCGGCGGAAAAAACATCAAGGCCCTGTGCGAGCAGTATAATGTCAAGATCAATACCGAAGACGACGGAACCGTTACGATCTTCGGCAAGAATACCAAAGACGCCGAGGACGCGAAAGCCGCTGTCTGGGGCGTTGCCGCTGATCCCGAAATAGGACTCGTTTACAATGGCGTTGTAAAACGTATTATGGATTTTGGCGCGTTTGTGGAGATTCTCCCCGGCAAGGAAGGGCTGGTGCATATCAGCAAACTTTCCCGGCAGCGGATTGCCCAGGTTACCGATGTGGTAAAAGAAGGCCAGGAAATTCCCGTAAAGCTCACCGAGATCGACAAAATGGGCAGGCTCAACCTTTCCTACATTGATGCCATTGACCCCGACGGCGCTCCTGGCGAGCCTTCCGGTGGCGGGGGTTCAGGCGGCGGCCATTCAGGTGGTGGCGGTCACAGAGACGGCGGACGGGGCGGACGCGGAGAGGATCGTCCCAGGGGCGGTTTCCGCCGCTAAGGAGAAATAGCCATGCACGGGGAACCGGTGCTGAAAATAGCGAGAATCGATCCCCGTATTCCTTTGCCCCAATACGAAAGTGAAGGCGCGGCGGGCATGGACCTCCGTGCCTTTCTTGAGGCGGATGTGGCTATTCCGCCGCAGGGACGGGCGAAAATTCCTACCGGGCTGAAACTGGAAATCCCCACTGGCTTTGAGGCTCAGGTGCGGCCGCGTTCAGGATTGGCAATCCGATCCGGCATAACGGTACTGAATTCCCCAGGAACAATCGATTCCGATTACCGGGGCGATCTGGAAGTAATTTTGATAAACTTAAGCTCTGAAACCTTTATCATAAAAAACGGTGACAGGATCGCCCAGATGATTATTGCCCCGGTTTGCCGGGCACGGCTTGAGGAAATGGCCGCGTTTGAGCTTTCCCAAACAGCGCGGGGAAGCGGCGGTTTCGGATCAACCGGAATGTAGCGGGGCGATAATGGAAACCGCGCGCTTTCTGCCAAAGAGTTTATTCCTGCGCCGTTTATTAAGGCTGGACAGGGAAGGGGAAAGTGCCCGCGCCATGTCCCTGACTCTTTACCGTTATGTGCTTTCCGAGACATTTTTTTCTTTTTTTATATCCTTTCTGTTTTTCTTCTTTATTTTTTTTGTAAATTATCTCCTTCTAATGGCCCAGGATATTCTCAGCAAGCACGTTCCCTTTGGACAAGTCGCTCTTTTGGTGCTGTTCTCCCTTCCCCAGGTAATTGCCATGTCAGCTCCCTTTGGTTCCCTTGTCGGAACCCTGATGACTATCGGGCGGCTTACCAGTGACAACGAAGTTCTGGTGATGCTTTCATCCGGTCTCTCGTACCGGAATGTGTTTATCCCGGCCATTACCGTAGGGGTTGTCATTTCACTGCTCTCGTTCTTTACCAATGACGTATTGCTTCCAGCGGGGACGGTACAGTACACACGGTTATACCGGCGGATTCTTGTTTCCACTCCCGCTCTGGAACTGGAGGCCAATTCAGTCAAAAGATTCAAAGACACGGCGATTGTAACAGGGAATGTCAGCGGCAATGCCATTGACCATGTGCTTATTCTTGATAAAACCAGCGATGGCGAGCGGCGGCTTATCATGGCGAATAACGCCGAGCTCAAAGACGGGGGCAAACAGGGACTGAGCCTTGATCTGGAACAGGCTTTTATCCAGTCATCAAAGGAAATTGCCCGTGAAGATTATGATTACGCATCCGCCAGTTTTCTCCGCTACTGGGTTCCCCAGGAGGATATGATGCCGACAATGACATCTATCAGCCCCCGCGAGATGAGTTCAAGGGATGTACTGAAAGAAATACGAAAAAAAACCACAGACCTCAATGTACGGCTGAATGATCGGCGGAATAAGGTTGCCGCTCAGGGACTTGCTCTTGAGGGAAGCCTGCGTGCGGGGCCCGGCGGAGAAACGTGGAACCGGCGGAACAATCAGTTTGCAAGCTACCAGCGGGAAGTTCAGACCCTGGCCGGGCTGGAAAAAGAACGCAGCCTTTCTCTCTACCGGCTTGAATTCAATAAAAAATTCTCCATGCCCTTTGGCGCTTTTTCATTTGTTTTTTTGGCAGTGTCCCTGGGGCTAATGGCAAAAAGAAGCGGGCAGACTATGGGCTTTTTCTTTGGTCTCGTCATTGCGTTTATTTACTGGGCGCTTCTTTTGGGAGGCCAGACCGCGGGTATGCGCATGAGTACCGATCCCTTCTGGTCAATGTGGCTGCCCAATATTCTTGCCTTGGGCATAGGGCTGATACTGGCAATTATCAAGGTGCGTAAATGACATTGGACCGCTATTTGATGCGTCAGTTTTTTCCCATTTGTGTCGTGGCTATCGCATTTTTTATGCTGCTCCTGTCCATGATCGATATGTTTGCAAATCTGGTGCGCTATCTCAATAATGAAGTTCCCTTCAACCAGATCATGAGGATAAGTCTGTTCTATCTTCCCAAAAGTTTTTCCTATGCCATGCCGATCTCGCTGCTATTTGCCGCGGCATATACATTGGGTGATCTCTACGCCAGAAACGAACTAACATCGATTTTTTCATCGGGAATTCCGTTTTGGCGTTTCAGCCTCTCGCTCGTGATCATTGGATTTTTTGCCTCGATATTTTCATTCTTTATTGATGACGCGCTGGTCATTCCTACACTCAAGACAAAAAATGAACTGTCCCGCCGTTCTCTCAATCAGCAAGTATCGGAAAATAATTCTGATATTGTCATAAAAGCAAAAAACGGACGGCTGATTTATTCGGTTGATTTTTATGACAGTAACAGGCTGACGCTTAACGGAGTTATTATTGTTGAGCTTGACACTGATGGCAAGTTTGTTTCCCTTGTCCGCTGCCAGCGGGCATCATGGACTGGAGAACACTGGAACCTTGTGAATCCTGTAATTTATTTTTGGGATAATGGCAGAGTCGTGATTGAACCCCTTCCTGAAACCGATGCCTACCATGAGGAACCAGGTACTTTCAGGCGGAATGCGGTAAAGGTTGAAGAACTCCCCGCTATGGAAGCGGGCCTTTTGGTGCAGGATCTCAAAACCGCAGGGCTCCCGTTTATTGAGGCGCAGGCTGATTTCTACCACCGGTTTTCTTTTGCCGCCGTATCATTTGTAGTGATGATCCTTTCGATTTCAATGGGCGGGCGTTTTCGTAAAAATATTATGTTGATGAGCCTGTTAACGAGTCTTTTTGCGGCAGTCGCGTTTTATGTTACGGAAATGATCACCATGATGATGGCAAAGCTGGGTTATATCCCCACGCTTATTGGCGCGTGGTTTCCTGTTGTTATGTTTATCATAATAGGGGGGCTTTTGCTGCGGGGAGCGAAAACCTGATGATCTTTAACCCTGTTCATACGGATTCCTCCTGCGCCGCGCGAACCGGAACCTTGAACCTTGCCCACGGGACAGTTTCGACTCCGGTTTTTATGCCTGTGGGAACCAACGGCGCGGTGAAGGCGATCACTGTTGATGATCTGGAAGAAATCGGTTTTGAAATAATCCTTTCCAATACTTACCACCTGTACCTCAGGCCCGGCATGGAAGTAATGGGCGCGGCAGGCGGCCTGCATCGCTTTATGAACTGGAACCGTAATATCCTCACTGACTCAGGCGGCTTTCAGGTTTTTTCCCTTTCCGCGCTGCGCAAGATCACCCATGAGGGCGCATGGTTTCAGTCCCATGTAGACGGGTCCCGTCATTTTCTCAGCCCTGAAAAAATAGTGGAGATACAGGCCGTTATTGGCAGCGATATACAGATGCAGCTTGATGTATGCAGCGGCTGGGGGGCTTCGCGCACGGACGCGGAAAAGTCCCTGGCGATCAGCAGCGACTGGCTGAACCGGGCAAAAAGCGCATGGGAGGCGGAACAGGCCAAAGGCTGCAAGGGCCATTTGTTCAGCATTGTTCAGGGGAACTTTTTTCTTAAACTGCGGCAGCAGAGCGTGGAAGCGTGTATTGCCGCTGACACCCCCGGCATTGCAATCGGCGGACTTTCCGTGGGCGAGCCTGAAGAGGCTTTTGCCGAAACCCTGGCCTATACCGCAGCACTGCTGCCGCCTGAGAAGCCCCGCTATGTCATGGGCATTGGCACGCCTGAGTACATTCTGGACGCTGTAGAAAACGGCATAGATATGTTCGACTGTGTGCTGCCTACCAGAGAGGGCAGAAACGGCAGGGTATATACCCGCCAGGGCCCATTTGCCCTGAAAAAAGCCGAAAACAGACTCGATTTTTCGCCGATAGATACAGAGTGTGGATGTAAAGTGTGCCGCAGTTACAGCCGGGCCTATTTGCGGCATTTATTCAAGACTCAGGAGATACTCTGTTCCATGCTGGCAAGTTATCATAACCTGTATTTTCTCAATAAAATGCTTGTTGACATCCGTCGCGCTATCAATGAAAACCGTTTCCCTGATTTCAAACGGGATTTTCTTTCCCGCTACAGAGAAGTTAAGGAGAAAGAACAATGAAAAAAGAACAGTTAGCAATTAGTAATAAGCAATTAGTAATTCGTATCATAAAGATTTCTCTTTTTGCTTTGCTTTTTTTGTTTTGCTCTTTGCTCTTTGCTCAGGAAGGCGGCGCTGCTGCCGCAACTAATTCGCTCGAAGAAACCCGTCTGGCAACGATCAAATACGGCACTGAAACGGAAATAGCCGCGCTTATTCAGAGTTTAAAAAACGAAAATGCCGATTATCTTGATGATGAACTTGTCAAGGTGGCGGAAACAACCCGCAATCAAAAAATACTCAGCGGAATCTTTTCTTTTTTTGGAGAACGGGAAAAAAGCGGACTGGAAGAGCGGGCAATCAGGGCCATTGCGGAACGGGATGATGAAGCCAACGAAACAGTCCTTGCCGCCGTGGAATATGTGGGAAATGTAAAGGCTGGAAACGCCGCTTCGGTTCTGCGGGAACTCCTTGATAACGAGGAACGCCGCTTTATGAACGCCGCGTTTCGGGCGCTTGGCCGCATTGGCGCTGACGCGGATGATACCGCAGAATATCTTATTGAGTATTACACCGACCGCGATCCTGGAGATGATAACCGCCGCGATTTGATCATTGCTCTGGGCTCCGTCGGTTCCACTCTGGGAGTTTCATTTCTGTCTGACATTGCATCTAACAGCGAAGAACGCATATCATTGCGTATTGCCGCGCTTGATTCCCTTTCAAAAATCGGCGATCCCGATGGCCTTGAAGCGATCCTTGCCTGTGTTTCCGCGCAGGACCCCAATATCCGTTCAAGCGCGGTAGCCGCCTTGGGCCCCTTTTCCGGAGATGATGTGGATAACGCCATCCTTGAGGCTTTCAGGGATTCCTATTACCGCACCCGCATTGCCGCGGCACAGGCAAGCCGCCAGCGGCAGCTTGCCGCCGCAGTACCCTACCTGAAATATCGCGCCGAGCGGGACGATGTACCCACTGTAAAGGACGAGGCGATCCGTGCATTAGGCGCAATTGCTACCAGCGAGGCATTGGAAGTTTTGGACAGTCTGTTCATAGAACGGAGAAATGCCGACCGCATACGTATGCTCTCCGCTGAAATGCTGATGAAGAACGAACCTGCGCAATACCTCAGCCGCCTTATCGTTGAACTGGACGAAGCAAAGCAAAAGAATATGACCCCATTGTATAACGGTTTTCTGAAAGTTCTGGGCGAAACCAGAACGGAAAATATGGAATCCGTTGCCCGCCGCCTTATGCAAACCAGCGGTATTATCGAAAAATCATACGGTCTGGATATAGCGGCTAACAACGATCTTGTAAGCCTTTCGGAAGAAATAAAAATTCTTGCCAATGACCGGAATGAAAGCCTGTCCCGCAAGGCCCGCAGAACAATGGAAAGACTGGGAATAGAGTGAAAGGAGGAACCATGAGTACACCCATTTCATTACGCAATCAAAAGCTGGGAGCAAAAACAGTACAGGCGTTAAAGAACCGTTTTTTTGACGCATGGTATTTCGATGAACCAGCCGAAGCGCTGGAAAAAATCATGTCGCTTATCCCCGCGGATCATACTGTTTCATGGGGCGGTTCCTTTACTCTGGATGAACTCGGCATAAAAGAGCGGTTGGCGGAAAAAGGCTACAAGCTGCTTGACCGGGACAAGGCACTCAACCCGGAAGAACGCGCCGAAATTATGCGGCAGGCGCTGTTATGCGGCACTTTTCTTACCGGGTGCAATGCCATAAGTGAAGATGGCCAACTGGTTAATATTGACGGATTTGGCAACCGTGTTGCCGCGATGATTTTCGGCCCCCGGCAGGTAATCGTGATCGCCGGAATGAACAAAGTCGCCAAAACGCTTGATGACGCTATAATCCGCGCGCGCACCATCGCCGCACCCCGTAACACCCAGCGCTTCCAGAACAACAAAACCCCCTGCAATGAAACCGGAAGCTGCGCGAACTGTACATCCCCGGACTCCATTTGCAGTTTTATAGTAACAACCCGGCTCTGCAAACCCGCCAACAGGATAAAAGTCATTCTGGTCGGGAAAGACATGGGCCTGTGACCGGAAGGGGGATATACCAATTATCCGCGCAGGGAAAACAGCCGATATAATAAGAAAGGGGTTTCCTTCATGAAGCATATTTCTTGGGTATTACCGGTTCTTCTGCTATGCGTCATTATATTCGCCTGTAAAGGCAAGCCTGCTCTCCCTCCCGAACAGGTGGAAGAACCCGCCATAGCCGAACAGAAACCGGAGCCGGAAATCGAAGAAATGGAAGCCGCTCCGCACAGCAGCCCGGCTGCCGTGAAAAGCGAAGTTGTGGTCTCGTACCAGACACAGCGGCCCCTGTCCGATTTCAGCGGAATTCGCGGCGGTCTTCCCGGCTACGGAGTTAATATCCGCGAAATAAATCCCGTCAATTATGAAAATCCCGATCCGGCGATCCTGAGAAAAATGGGAGTGGAACAGTATCTTATTTCGTTTCTTTCGGGTGAACAGTTCTACAAAAACGGCGAATTTGATAAAGCGCTCGCTGAGTATACGGTCTCGATAAATGCCAACGGGCAGTACATAGAATCGTTTATTTCACGCGGAAACGCATGGCTTAAGAAGGGCGAGTTGAGCCGCGCCATTGACGATTATACCCGCTCGATCAGGCTTGACAGCGGCAGAGCCGAAGTTTACAACTACCGGGGATTTGCCAGACTGGGGCGCGGAGAGACAAGACAGGCAATAGAAGATTTCTCTATGGCTATTTCGCTTAACTCCAGCTATACGGACGCGCTTATCAACCGCGCCCATGCGTTATTCGAAATTGGCGAATACGGCAGGGTGATTGAAGACTGTGACCGTATCATCAGGCTGGAACCGCGCAACGCTTCGATATGGAACAGGCGCGGAAGCGCGTGGTATCAAAGGGAAGACGATGACAGGGCAATAAGAGATTTTTCCGAAGCAATCAGAATCAGGCCCGATTACGCGCTTGCCTGGCACAACCGGGGAAACGCATGGTTTAATAAGGGCGAACTGGACAAGGCGCTGGCTGATTTAAACCGCACCATCGCGCTCAATCAGTCGCTTGCAATTGCGTACACCAGCAGGGGAAACAT
>JAIRUN010000071.1 GCA_031254365.1 Treponema sp.
TGCAATACTATATTCTTGAAAACGCGAAGCCCGAAAACCGGGCGTACCTTACGCTGGCAGTCAATGCCGGTTCCGTATTAGAAACGGATGATGAGCAGGGGCTGGCCCATTTTGTGGAACACATGGCATTTAACGGCACGACCCGTTTCCCCGAAGCCGATTTGGTGAATTACCTGCGCTCGCTGGGTATGCGTTTTGGCCCGGAGGTGAACGCCTACACCTCGTTTGACGAGACCGTGTATGGCATTGAAGTTCCGGTGGAGACTGCCCCGGACGGGACGCGGCGTATTCCTGATACGGCGCTGGCGGTTATTGATGACTGGACACGGGCTATTACCTTTGCCCCGGAAGATGTGGACGATGAGCGTTTGGTCATAATGGAAGAGTACCGTTCGCGGCTGGGTGCGCGGAACCGGCTGCAGCGCCAATGGCTGCCGGTTCTGTTCCGGGGTTCGCCATACGCGCAGCGCCTTCCCATTGGTTTGCCGGAAGTGATTGAAGGCGCGCCTGCGTCCCGGCTGGAGGGTTTTTACCGCAAGTGGTACCGGGCGGACAATATGGCCCTGATCATTGTGGGCGATTTTGATGCTGACACGCTTGAGGCTTCGTTAGGCGATCATTTTTCCATACCAAAGCCCGCGGCCCCCACCCAGCGGCCCCGTTATGATCTGCCGCCGCCCAAAAGAGGAAATATTGAAACCCTTATCCTGACCGATCCTGAACTGACATCAACAGATATTTATTTATATTACAAGCGCAGCCGCCAGGCGCAGCGCGAAGACCTCGCGTATTTTCGCGGCGAGATTATTGATATTCTGATTGACCGTATGCTTGATTTCCGTTTTGGGGATGAAGTAATGAAACCCCAAACGCCGTATACCTATGCCGGAGCGGGCAATGCGCGGTACGGAGCGTCCTCCCGTTTTTATGTGCTGATGGCTCAGGCAAAAACCGGCGGGGCAGAGGCCAGCCTCATAGAACTGCTCAAAACAAGAGCGGCCATGCTCCGCTATGGGTTTACCAAAACAGAACTCGACATAGCGGCTAACTCCCTGCTCTCTGAACTGGAACGGATGGTTTCGGAAAAAGAAACGCAGGACTCAAACCGCTATATCCGCTCTCTTACGCGGTATTACCTTGAGGGAGGAAATTACGCTGATGTGGAATGGGAGCTTGCCGCGGTACAACAAATGCTGCCCCATATCAGCCTTGCGGATATTTCCGCCGCGGTAAAAGATTACTTTAACCCCGGAGACCTCAGGGTTTTTATTTTTGCGCCCGAAGCGGAGCGGACTGATCTTCCCGGCGAGGCCCGGATCAGGCAGTTGGTACGAGCGCGGATGAATGTCAGCCCGCCAGAGGCCAATGCGGTTGAAAGCGGTTTTCTTTCCCAGCCCCCGGTTCCCGGACAGATAATTTCCGAATCCATTGATGCTGAAACCGGCGCGCTCCGCTGGGAACTGGACAATGGAGCGGCAGTTATCCTGAAAGAAACAAAAAACCGCAGCAACGAAATTATGCTGCAGGCTATGGCCCGCGGCGGAAAAACCAGCGCCCCTGCTCAGGATAAAGTGTCGGTGGAACTTGCCGCCGAGATGATTCAGGTTTCAGGCCTCGGCCCCTATTCACGAACTGAATTGACCAAAAAGCTCGCCGACAAACAGGTTTCAATATCCTTCTGGGTCTCCCATTACCACCGGGGCCTTCAGGGTTCCGCAACCACAGGCGATCTCAAGACCCTGTTCGAAATGATATATCTCGGTTTCACTGATCCCCGGATCGATCCCGAAGCGGTACAGGTTATGATGGACAAGTACCGGACTTCGCTGGCCCTGCGGAATGAAAACCCCGGCACGGTTTTTTCCGATGAGATCAGCCGGACGATCTACGGCGGCCATCCCTATTTTAAGCCGCTGGAATTGTCTGATCTTTCCCAGGCAAACCCTGAGACCGCGCTGGCCTTTGTCCGCCGGACTTTGAATCCCGGAGACTATACCTTTGTGTTTACGGGCAATCTGGACATTGAAACGCTCAGGCTCTATGTTGAAACATACATCGCTTCGATTCCCCGGCAGGAAAGCTGGAAGGAATGGACGCGGCTTGACTTTGCCCGGCCCGGAAAAACCGAAAAAACCGTATACAAGGGAAAGGAAGAACAGACACGGGTTTTTATGGGCTGGTTTACTCAGGCCGCATACAGCGAGGAACTCAGCGCAACGGCTCAGGTTTTGAGCGAATATCTGGATATCAGAATGACCGAAGAAATCCGCGAAAAACTCGGCGGGGTTTATTCAATTTCCGTGGGGGTTTCGGCATCACCGGTTCCCTCAGGCGAATTGATAATGAACGTATACTTTGCCTGCGATCCAAAGCGGGCGCTGGAACTCTCGGACGCGGTAAACGTTTTGCTGAACCGTACCGCGACAGAAGCCGTCAATCAGGACACCTTTGCCAAATCGGTGGAAGCCCTGAAAAAAGAATGGGAGTCTTCGATACAGAGTAATTCCTATATTGCCCAGAGCTATGCCAATTCATCGGTACTGTTGAATATGCCGCTGTCCCGTCTTGACAGGCGGCCCCAATATTATAGCGCGGTGACAATGGCGGACATTCAGCGACTGTGCGCCCGGCTTCTGCCGCAGGGCCCCGCGCTGCTGATTCTGTATCCTGAGCAATAAAACTTACTCAACCTTAAACTTGGCTATTTCTCCGCTTAATGTGTCGATGTTTTCCTTGTTCTCATCGCTTATCTCCTGCACTCTGGTAATAGCTTCTGAAATTTTATCCGCGTTCTGACCCATATCATCCATACTGCCGGCTACTTCAGCGGTAATCTGCTTGAGGTCGCCGCTTTGACTCTGTACTTCCCTGCTGTCCGCTATCATTTCGGATGAGGACTGGCGCACCAAAGTCGTAACCGAATTCAACTGGCTTATTGCTTCCAGAATTTGCCGGCTGCCCACTCCCTGTTCTTCCATGGCATTGCGAATCTGCGCTTCCTGATTTGATACGGTCTCTATATCCTGCTCAATGGTTCCAAAACGTTCCAGCACAACACCGGTTGATTTAGTAATCGTGTCGATTGACGCTTTGATCTTTTTAAGCACCGCGCTGATCGTCTTGGACTGCTTGCCGGAATTTTCCGCCAGTTTGCGGATTTCATCGGCAACAACGGCAAAGCCCCTGCCCGATTCTCCGGCGTGCGCCGCCTCAATAGCCGCATTCATGGAAAGGAGGTTAGTCTGGCTGGAAATGTTCTGCATCACCGAGTTAATATCCAGCAGTCCTTCTGATTCACGGGCAATTTCCTGGATATCGGTCGAAACTCTCTGCAAATCAGCCCGGCCCCCTTGGGAAGACTCCGCCAATGAAGAAATGTTCGCCGCATTCTTCATCAGGGTATTGGTAACCGACTGAATATTCGCCAGCATTTCTTCAATAGCTGATGAAGACTGAGCCACGCTGTCCGCCTGAACCGCTATATGCTCGTTCAGCTTGTCCAGTCCGGTAATGATACGACCCATGGAATTGGCGGCGACATTCACCTTGTCCGATTGGGTCAATATCTGCCCCCTCATCCCCTGTATATTTTCATTGATCCCTTCTATATCCTTTTTGGTAATGGACATATGCGAAGCCAATTCATCGCCGGTATCAGACAGGGAGAATGTTTTTCCCTTGATGCCGACAAGGAGCGCCCTCATTTTTTCAAAAGTCAGATTGAAGAAGTCTCCCAATGTGCCGATTTCATCATGCTGCCTGAGTTGAAGCCGCCGGGTCATATCCCAGTCCGTTGATATTTGGTCGAGCGTCTGTACCATGTGACTCATGGGTTTGAGGAACCCGGCAATAAATATATAGAAGATAATAAAAAGGACGGCAATCGCCGCTATCATCACCAGAAAGAGGAATGTCATGCTGCTGTTCAGGGTGTCAAGAATAGTAAGGGGAAGAAGGGCGGTGATATACCAGCCCAGCGCCGGTACTTCGCCTAACGCTGTCTCCTCACCTCCGGCTGCGGTAAAAAATTGAATTTCTCCAGGTTTCAGATCCTTCGCTCTGGCAAGAATATCCGCGCCCGTACTTCCCAGTTTATCCTTCATGAGAGTTTTATTCGCCACCAGCGCCGTATCCCGTGCGCCGGTTATCTCCCCTTCAGCGTTAAAAAAGTACAGAGCCGCCTGACCCGTATAATTTTTGTATATGGAATCAATAAAAGCCGAAATATCAATGCCGGTCCCAAGTATGCCGATGGACCTGTGCCGGGAGTCAAAAACCGGAGCATTGATCCAGAGGTTGGTTACATTCAGATCAGGATTGTAATTAATATTAAAATTATATTTTGCGGTTTCATTAAGGGTCATTAGATACCAGTAGTTGCTGGGATCGCTGGTATCAACCGTATGGGAATAAGCGTCATCGGAGTAGAACCTTTTATCCACATCATTTACCCAGAACACTGAATTTGCCGCGAATGCCCGGCGGTATCCGGCGATTTCTTCAAAGGCTATTCTTTCCAGTTCAGGATCGGCGGGATTGGCAAAGTACCTCTGTATAATGGGAGAATCGGCCATTTTAAGGGCAATGGCAATTTCCGCATTTACCGACGATTCCAGCTTGATCCGCTCTATTTCCACCGATTTTACCATCTCATTGCCCATACTGGCGTGGGAAATTTGCCACATTGATATGGCAAAAGCTATGCTTCCTCCAATAAGAATAACGGCGAAGAGAATAACGGAGAAAATTATAAGCTTGTGTTTTATGGATGTGCGATTGACCAAAATACACCCCCTTTTTCTAAATTATATCATAAGAACGGATGTTAGTCTATATTACATCGGTTAATTTATGCCATAATGAGGCGGAATTTACCATGTTTACCTATTGTCCTGCGTGCGCATCAAAAAAAATACATTTCGCGGAGAAGAGGGTTTTTCGCTGTCCGGAGTGTGGTTTTGTATACTA
>JAIRUN010000079.1 GCA_031254365.1 Treponema sp.
TACTAATCCGGCATTTTCCCGAACTGGCAGGTTTGCCGGTTATTCTGACGATACGCAGACAAAGAGACGGCGGCAAATATTCCAGCGGTGAGTGGGCGCGGATCAATTTGCTGGCGCGGGGGCTTGCCTACGCCGAAACTGACAGCCGGAAGAACTTTGCCTATGTTGATATTGAGGAGGACCTTAATGTCCCCAGTCTGGAAGAAGCTGCCAGGGCATTCGGAACGCGGATCATCCGTTCATATCATGGATTAAGCGGCATAGACGAAAATATCGAGAAAAAGCTGCGGTCCATGCTTCATACCGGAGATGAACTGGCAAAGGTGGCGGTAGCTACCAATTCTACATCTGACGTACTGCGTGTATTCAAGGCGAACAAGGCATGTTCCGGTCAGGAAAAAATACTGATCTGCATGGGACATTACGGCGCGTACAGCAGAATCCTCGCGGAACAATTCGGGTCGTATTTGACATATACGAGCGCCTTTTCCGAAACTGACTCCCCTATCGCGGCGCAGGGCCAGTTTGATGTACAGGAAATGGCTGAACTCTACCGTTTGCGCGGGATCACCAGCGCGACAAAAATTTATGGCGAGGTAGGCCAACCCCTCAATGCTTCAAATAATCCTTATTTTTTTAACACAGTTTTTGAGCAGGAAGATATAGATGCGGTTTATTTGCCGTTCCCTGCGGACTCACTTGATGCCTTCATGGAACTGGCGAAGGAACTGGGGATTTTGGGGCTGTCGGTTACGGTTCCTTATAAAGAAGAAATAATCCCTTATTTGACCGGAAAATCCCAGTCAGTACATACTATTGGCGCTTGTAATACTCTGAGTCTGAAGCCGCAAGGCTGGCTGGGAACCAATACCGATATAGAAGGCTTTTCTGATTCGCTTTTGGAATTTACCGGAAGAAACCATCTCAGGCGGCAGCGGATCACCCTCATCGGTGCGGGCGGCGCGGCAAAAGCGACTGCCGCTGAATTGTACAGGCTGGGAGCCAAGGTTTTGATTCTTAACCGTACTGTTCACAAAGCGCGCGATCTTGCCCTTCCCTATAAGTTCGCATGGGGCGGCCTGGACAGCCGGGGAATTGAAATGATGGACAAATACCGCGATATTATAATCCAGGCTACACCAGCGGGAATGGCAGGAAGTGACAGCGCCGATCCGCTGGAAATATACGCCTTCTCCGGCCACGAAGAGGTTATGGATCTGGTGTATACACCTGACCGTACCCCCTTCCTCAAACGGGCTGCCAAAGCGGGCTGCCGGGTTATCAATGGTTATGATATGCTGATCCGGCAAGCCCGGTATCAGTATATGCAGTTTATGGGAAGGGATTTTTCCGAGCAGCTTTTTCTGCGATTTTTATATGACAGGAGTCACAATGGAACAGACAGGTACGGGAAAAGCCGCGCTACAGATGAAAGAGGCGGCGGGCAGGGCCGCGGTTGACGCGCTGGTAAAAAGCGGCATGAAACTGGGACTTGGCACCGGTTCTACCGCCATCCACGCAATCCGCAGGGTTGGCGAACTTCTTGCGCAGGGGGTCTTGTCAAATATCAAAACCTTTGCCACGAGTTTTCAATCCGAAATCGAATGTGAAAAATTGGGGATTCCTTTTTTTCCCCTGAATTCACGGGAACTCTCAGGCAGCCTTGACCTGTGCATTGACGGCGCGGATGAGGTTGATCCGCAGAATCGTCTGATCAAGGGCGGCGGCGGTGCGCTGTTAATTGAAAAAGTAGCAGCCTATGCTTGTGCAGCTTTTGCGATTACGGTTGACGAATCAAAGATTGTCGATACACTGGGCACTGGTTTTCCTGTTCCGGTGGAAGTGATTCCCGAAGCCAGGCTGAGCGCGGGCAAAGCGCTGGAAAAGCTCGGCGCGCTTGTGACGCTGCGGGAAGCGCTGCGCAAGGCCGGACCGGTTATCACGGAACACGGTAATCTGATACTGGATATACGCTTTGCTTCTCCGGTTGATCCCGTAGCGATGGAATCTGAAATCAACCGGATTCCCGGCGTAGTGGAGAATGGTTTTTTTACCCGCATCCGCCCGGTGGTGTATATAGCCCGTTCCAGCGGAACTGTGGAAACAAGAAATTGAGGAGACAAACATGAACGAGAACGTACAGGAAATTACCGCGCGGGTGCGGGTACTGCGGGAGATCGAGGAAATCTCCGCCGCAGATTTGGCAGCGGAACTGGGTTTTGATCCGGTTGAATATGACGCATGGGAATCGGGCGAAAAGGAATTTCCGCTTGGCGTACTGGTGGAGATTGCCGCCCGTTTTAAGGTCGATCTTTCGGAACTGGTAAGCGGGAATACCCCCAAACTGAAAACCTTCTGTTATACGAAAGCGGGGCAGGCTCCGGAGGTGAGCCGTCGGCCCATGTATACCTACTGGAACCTTGCCTATAATTTTCACCGGAAAAGAGCGGAGCCCTTCATTGTGGAAGCGGCTCCCGAAACGGAGAACAAACCCCTCAGCCTCAACACCCATCCGGGGCAGGAGTTTGATTATGTGCTTGAGGGACGGCTCCTTGTTTCAATCGGGGGTCATGAAATGGAACTTGGCCCCGGCGACTGTGTGTATTACGATTCACAGGAACCTCACGGGATGAAGGCTCTGGGCGGAACCAAAGCCCGGTTTCTGGCATTTGTATTTTAGGAGCAATCAATGGAACTACTTGACAGATTTTTATCAAAAACGAAATTTGAATCTTATGAAGATTTCTATTCGAATTTCTCCATCACCATACCGGAGAATTTCAATTTTGCCTACGATGTGCTTGATGCCCTTGCTTCGGAGAAAGGCGGACAGCAGGCACTGGTCTGGTGTGATGAAAAGGGCGCGCAAGCGAGTTTTACTTTCGCGGAAATAAAAACCCTTTCTGATAAAGCGGCCAATGTATTACGCGAGGCCGGAATCGGCAAAGGCGATCCGGTGATGCTGATATTAAAGCGCCGCTGGGAATATTGGCCGGTGCTGCTGGCCCTGCACAAACTGGGCGCGATAGCCATTCCCGCCACACACCTTCTTACCACCAAGGACATTGTGTACCGCTGCGATGCCGCTGACATTGCCGGCATTATCTGCGTAGATGATCCTGATCTTTTGGGCAGGGTAGACGAAGCCGAGGCAAAACTGAAACAGGGAGCCCAAAAACCGCATCTGCGTTACAAGGCGTATATGCGCTCGGTTCACACGCCAAAAGATTTTAACCCCGCGCGGCAGGATAGCTGGATCGATTTCAAACCCCTCTTGGAGAAGGCAGGCGCAGAATTCAAGCGGCCCGCTTCGGCTAGCGCCAATAGCGACATAATGCTCCTGTATTTTACTTCCGGCACAACGGGAATGCCCAAAATGGTACGCCATGATTTTTCCTATCCGCTGGGGCATATCACTACCGCCAAATACTGGCATCAGGTCATACCCGGCGGATTGCACCTAACCGTTGCCGATACCGGCTGGGCCAAAGCCGCATGGGGAAAAATCTACGGTCAGTGGTTTTGCGGGGCCGCTGTTTTTGTTTATGATTACGATCGTTTTGTCCCTCATGCCATGCTGGAAATCATCAGCAAATACCGGCTTACCAGTTTTTGCGCCCCGCCCACGATATACCGCTTCTTCGTAAAAGAAGAACTGAAAAAATACGATTTTTCCGCGCTCAAAACCTGTACCGTCGCAGGCGAACCGCTTAATCCTGAAATTTACGAACGGTTTCTGGAAGGTACGGGACTCAAACTGCGGGAATGTTACGGTCAGACCGAGCTTACCGTTACCCTTTGCGCCTGGCCCTGGCTGGAACCAAAACCCGGCTCAATGGGAAAGCCTGCACCGGGCTATGATATTGATCTGGTACGCGAGGACGGTTCTTCCTGCGGCATGGGCGAGGAGGGGCAGGTCGTTGTCCGCACAGACAGACGCAAACCCTGGGGAATGTTCGGCGGCTATTACCGGGACGATGCCCTGACCAACAGTGTATGGCACGATAATATTTATTACACCGGCGATATGGCATGGAAAGACGAGGACGGTTATTTCTGGTTTGTGGGCCGCAGCGATGACGTAATCAAAAGCTCCGGTTACCGTATCGGGCCCTTTGAGGTGGAGAGCGCGCTGTTGGAACATCCGGCGGTGCTGGAATGTGCCATTACCGGCGTTCCTGATCCTGACCGGGGCATGGTGGTAAAGGCAACGGTAGTATTGGCAAAGGGCTATACCGCTTCGGACAGCCTCATGCTGGAATTGCAGAATCATGTGAAGAAAACCACCGCTCCCTACAAGTACCCCCGTATTGTAGAATTCGTAACCGAGCTTCCCAAAACCATCTCAGGCAAAATACGCCGGGTGCAGATTCGGGAAGAGGATCACAGTGTACCGGAATGACAAGCCAGATATGGAGCAGTTGTTTTATGATTCAGGACTCCGCTTCTCATGCGTCCGGTGTTCCGCCTGCTGCCGGTACGACAGCGGTTTTGTGTTCCTTTCGCAGCAGGATATTTTCCGGTTGGCAGATGAGTGTAACATGGATTATAATCAATTCGAGCAGGCCTTTTGCCGGTGGGTTCCGGCAGGGGAGGGCGAGCGCTTGTCCTTAAAGGAAAAGTCAAATTATGACTGCATTTTCTGGAAAGACGGCTGCACGGTATACCGGGCCCGGCCTTTGCAATGCCGGACTTTTCCGTTCTGGGAATCGATCCTCTGCTCCGCGCAAGCATGGGAAGCGGCTGGTTCAGGCTGTCCCGGCATAAACGCAGGCGCTCTGCACAGCTGTGACGAGGTTGAAGAATATGTGCGCAAGCGGGAAGCAGAGCCGCTGCTTGAGAGAGTAATATAATGCGTATCAATTTTTGGGGAGTCCGTGGTTCCCTGCCGTCACCGGTATTGCCCGCGCAGATCAAAAGTAAAATTTCCGCGATTCTTGAAAAGGCAACGCCCGAAGACATGGAGAGCGCCGAAAGCAGGGAGCGTTTTCTTTCCGGACTTCCGCCCTGGCTGTTTGGCACTGTAGGAGGCAATACCTCCTGCATCAGCGTCAGCTTTGACGATATGAGCGACATTATCGTGTTTGACTGCGGTTCAGGTATGCGGGAAATGGGAATCGCCCGGAGCGCGGCGCAGAGCGGCCCTTCTCATTATCATATTTTTTTGTCCCACTTTCATTGGGATCACATTCTGGGACTGCCGTTCTTCAATCCTGCCTATGATCCTTCGGTATCGCTGGATTTTTATTCACCCAAACCGGGGCTTGAAGAAAATCTGCGCGCGCAGATGGCCGAACCGTATTTTCCGGTAAAAATGGAAAACATGGCATCTTCCAAAAAGTATCATCTTATGGAATCCCCGATACGTATCGGTGCTTTGAACATTCATTCCAAAAAAATGAAACATCCCGGCGAGTCCCATTGCTACATGATTAATGAGAACGGCAAACGTTTTATTTACGCGACTGATGCCGAGCTTTCCAATGATGATTTTATGCCAACCGGAGAAAATACCGCTTTCTTTAAGGACGCTGATATGATCGTCCTTGACTGCCAGTACACTCTGGACGATGCGATTGATAAAAATAATTGGGGCCACAACGCGTTCAGCCTGTCAGTAGATTTTGCCGCCAACTGGGGAATAAAACATCTGGTGATGTTCCACCATGATCCCGCCTACAGCGACCGGAAACTCTACGGCATACTTCAGTCAGCGCGCTGGTATCTTGAGCGGATGAATATAACCAAAGTGGAACTGACTCTGGCCACGGAGGGTTTGGAAATAAGCCTATAACGATGAAACTCAGACGGATCATTTCAATCATTGCATTCTTATTGGGCACTGTGTTGCTGTTCACATTGCTTGCGCTGGCCGCTGTTATTCGTTTTAATTCGGCCCCTGTTGCCGAGCCCGGCGCTGATGAGGAGCAGGACGGCATACGGATAGAATCAAACCTCGCGTTTCTGGAAGTACGGAAAGGGGAGAGCGCCCAATCCGTGGGGCTGCGGCTGGAACGGGCGGGCCTGATACGGAACCGATATTTCTGGTATGCGCTGTGCCGTTTTGAAAAAGATTTTCTCAAAAGCGGATATTATCAGTTGGAAATACCCGCAAGCCAAATGGCGATTCACCGGATACTGGTAACAGGCCGGCAGATATTACGGCGCGTTACCATCCCCGAAGGCTTTACCCTGCAAAAAACCGCGCGGGTTTTTGAGGATGCCGGTATTTGTCAAGCGGATGATTTTTTGAATGTCGCACAGGATCAGAACACAGCCAGCCGCTACCGCATTCCCTTTGCCACCATGGAAGGCTATCTTTTTCCTGACACCTATTTGTTCCCCCCGGAATACCCTGCCGTAAAAGTAGTGGAAACTCTGGTAAATACTTTTTTTAGCCGGATAGGTGAAATTGATTCCAGAGCGCGGGACATGGACCCGAATGAACTCGGCAGCATGGTGATCATGGCCTCAATTGTTGAGCGGGAATACCGCATTGATGAAGAAGCGTCCCTCATGGCCGGAGTTTTTTTCAACCGGCTGGGCATTGGCATGGCTCTGCAATCCTGCGCCACCGTGGAATATGTAATTACCGAAATACAGGGCAGACCCCATCCTGAAGTGCTATCCACCAGGGACACAGAGATACGTGACCCCTATAATACCTATATCCGGCCAGGCCTGCCGCCCGGCCCCATTTGTTCGCCAGGAGCCACCTCCCTGAAAGCGGCTTTTGAGCCGGCCCCCAGCGATTACCTTTATTTCCGGCTGGTTGAACCATCATCGGGCAGACATTACTTTTCCAGAACATTTGACGATCACATCAGGGCCGGTTTATTGTATGTAAAATAAGCGGTTATACGTCACAGGCGGCACAGTGAAGGACAGCGGCGCGGCCATATTTTAATCAAAATTTTTATCAATTATGGAAGTTTGTCTTTTGATTCTTGGCTGCGCTGATCTTCTGCATCTTGCGGAAAAACTCAACCTGTTTGGTAATTTCGAAAATTTCAAGCGTACGTATCTTATCCGAAACAACTCCTATTTTTTTGTTTTCAAGGAATTTATTCAGCGCCGGTGTTTGTTCCGCCTGAGCAAGGCCGATCATATTTATCAGCTCTTTGGGGCCAAAGTCAAAGATGAAAGGGTTCCGGGAGTCGAGTTCTATATGTTTTTTCTCAAGCTGGATAAGGAGGGCATCGTACATTCGCGCAACAGGATCGGTGAACAGGGTATTGCCAAGCTGCCGGTAGATTGACCATATTCGCTCGGACAAGAGGGTGGTAAGCCGTGCTATCATCTGGGGTTGAGTGGTAATCATGTGTTCAAAATTGGCCCGGTTTACCGTCAGTACCTGACAGTCCTCATAGGCTATCGCGCTGGCCGCGCGGGGTTTTGATTCCAACAGCGCCATTTCACCGAAAATATCCCCGGTTTTGAGAACCGCCAGCAAGACCTCTTTGTTATCCACGATTTTGGAAATCTTTACCGAACCTTGCTGAATAATATACAACTCCTCTCCAGGTTCACCTTCGGCAAACAGCATATAATCTTTGGGATAGACCCTGACAAGTTCATCGCTCCTGTTGTCAAGTTTAATCATTTTGACATAGGGAGCAATTTTTTTCATATTTTCTTTTGCGGCAGAAACATTCTCTCCCTGTGGACAGTTTTTGATATATTTAGTAAACGCATAGAAAGCCTGGTTATATTGATTTTGCCTGGTATAATGTTCTCCCACCCTGAACAGATGGAAAGCATCCACCTCGGCGCTGCTTTTTAATGTCCGCCGGGTAAGGGCCTCATCCAGATAGCGCACCCGTCTGGAGAACTCCCGTATAATCTTCATCGCTACCGGAGCATTGTTCTGAATAAGCTGTCCGTACTGTTTTTTAAGAACTGAAATCAGTATAACATCGGTCAGGGCCAAGGCAGTCTCTATATGGCTATGGGATGCCATGGTAGACACGACCCCAAAGAAATCCCCCGGCCCCAGGATATTTCCCCCTTCTCTGGCAACGACCTCAACTTCTCTGGAAAGCTCCACCTTTCCCTCATGGATAATAAAAAAACGATCCGTGTTCTGTTTCCCTTCAACTATAACATATGAGTCTTTAACAAATCTGACAAATGAAAGCTGTAGTTGTTGTTCAGCCATCCTCTTTTTCCTGTAATAAGTAAATCACATCCGCAGCATCATAGTCAAGGGTGACGACAGACACCATTTTTGTACAGGGGGATAGGCGCTTGCGCCGTAAGGGGGGCCACAGATACAGCGACTGTTTGCGGTGGACTGTTTGGAAAGTGGCCCCCCTTTCAAATGCGTATCAATTATACTAGAATACAGGGGTGAGCTGGTTAAAAATACAGGCGGAAAATGCTGAATATCAGGTTATTCAATCTCTGAAACTGAATCGTGTTAAACGGAATAAATCGCGTGAAGTATTTATCGAGGGTATAGAATGTATCAAGCAGGCGATACGTTCTCATATCGAAGTTACCCGCATTATAATCAAAGATTTTAATCAATTATCAGACTGGGGAAAAAATACCGTTGAACAGTATAATGATGTTAC
>JAIRUN010000148.1 GCA_031254365.1 Treponema sp.
TCTTTTGAAAACTGGGGGAAACCGCCGTTGCCCTGGGATATGGTTCCAATAAAATCAAAGAGTGCGATAATATCACTGCCTTTAAGGGATATGATATACAGATAATTTTCAAAGGGCAGGACGGTGAGAATATTTTCCCGTGTTATATCTCCCTGTAACAGGTTGGCCCGTATGTTGCCGCCGTTGTGAAAGGCAAAGTCGATATTCTGTCCGTACACGGTCTTGAAATACCAGACATTGGAGTCGCAGATCATATTCCCGATAGCGGTTTCCGTATAACGGGTCCAGCGGTTGCCCCAGTCAAAATCAGAGGCGGCCCGGCCAACAACTTCTTTGAGGCTTGCCTCGGCCTGATCCAGATAAGGCTGCAACATCGCCATAATGTCGGAATCCGGCGCATAGGTTTTATTCTGGTTACTGTTAATTTCTACGGCTTCCCAGTCGAAGCCAGCAAGTTCCCCGTTCACTATGGAAAGTTTTCCGCAGCCTGCATATTTACCCCATTCATTGGCGGAAACAATCCATGTGTTTCCTATCTTTTTTGGCTCATCATATTTTGTGTGGGAATGGGCATCTATAAGAATATCAATGCCTTCCACGGCTTGAGCGAGTTCAAATGAAGTTACATGCTCCTGAGTCTCTTTCACATCGCCAAGATGGGCGAGCGCTATCACAATGCCTGCCTTCTGCTTATTCCGAAGTTCCGCTACTGCGGTTTTGGCCGCGGAAATTTCAGGAAGAAACGTGAGGCTGTTATCCGGGCTCGCTATTGTTAATGTCCGCAGGGTGGTAATGCCGATAATTCCCACCCGGAAGCCTTCATAATTTTTTATCAGATACTGATGATCTCCAAGAAATTTTCCGCTGCTGGTTTTAATATTGGAAGAGACAAAGGGAAAATCCGCCAGTTGAATTTGTGCATTGAGTTTTGCCTGAGAGCCATCAAATTCGTGATTGCCAAATGTTGCCGCGTCATAACCCATGAGGTTATATGCCTTTATATCCGGTTCCGCGGCGAACATATTGGAAAGCGCCGTACCGGTGTTTATATCTCCGGCATCTACCAGAAGCACGTTGGCATTGCCCGCTCTGACAGATTTGATAAAAGTGGCGCGTTCAGCCAAACCTCCCCGGCCATCGCCGGTGGGCAGTATTGTCCCGTGATGATCGTTGGTATGGATCAGGACAAGTTCATATACCTTCCCTTCTTCCCATACAGGCGGCTCGATTGTTTTGGTTGTTGCGCAGCCCGCAAAAAAAGCAAAGACAAGCAGAAATGACGCAATATGCGTCAAAAGTATTTTCCTCATAATCTTCATCTAACGACTCCTTTTCATAATTACACAATGAAAACTAAAATTGTTCTGTTATGTGCTGAGGCCGCAGGGTAAACACACGGATCAATGTTTCCCGTTTGCCGTTCAGTTCAATGCCGGACTGCCGCGAGATCAGGGCGTTTTCCAGTGACCGGTAGCCGGTAACAAGCTGGCTTAAACTGCAAATGTTACAGCGCAGGTGAGCATCCTTTTTGGTGAGCGAGACTCTGGAACCCTCAGGCCCGAATTCCACAAGATACCTTCCGCTGTTCGCCGGTATATTGGTATCTTCTACTTCAATAATATATTCGTCCTCGCCTGGGGGAAAGCGCATCTTTTCCAGAGCGGCTTTAACATTGATCACTCTTGTCATATCCTTTGGAATGATATGCTGATCTATGTTCCAGGAATCGCCTGAAAAATCAAAGGGATCGATAAAGGTAGGCATCTCCCAGTGGAGTTCCCGGTACTGGGCAGAAAGCCCGCCGACTATGCTGAGCGCACCATACAGTCCCTCGCGGTTGACAAAGGCAAGTTCCCGCACCGACATATTATGTTCTTCATCGCCTTCCTGATCTTTATATTTGATGTAACTGCGGGCGGTTCCGGTTTCGTCTTTCCAGAGATAGAGAAAAGTCCCGGTGGCAAATGGATCGCTCCCGGTAAAGCGTTTCCAGCCGCGGTTGTCAGGCCAGTAATCGCGGCATATCCCGTGGTTAATGTTTGAAATATAGGCGGCGTGAACTTCCTGAAGCGCTGATGTATCGTCTCCGGGAAATATCTGGACAAGCTCTCCTGTTGGTTTGATCTTTGTAAAATTTTTTGTGGGAATATTTATTTCATTTCGGGCGCAGGCAATCTCATAGCCGAACTTCCGGTAATAATCATGGGAAAAAGGGGTCAGATTGGAAAAAATCACTCCCTTTTCGTAAGCCCCGGATAACAGTTTTTCAAAAATACGCTGCACCAGACCGCCCCTGCGGGCTTCAGGCAGGGTTCCTACCCCTCCGACACCGGACATTTTGACGCTTTTGCCGTCAAAGCGCATGAGAAATTCAATCTCAAGCATACCCGAAAGGAGCTTCCCGTTTTCAAACGCGCCCCATGACCATTCCGCCGGATGATCCAGCGGATCGGCATCATCATCCGCTTCTTCTTTTTCCTGCTCTTGCGGAAATTCCCTGCGCTCATTATATACCACAGCATGCATCCGGTGAAGCTGGGGTAAATCTTCCGGCATAAGCCTGCGTATTTCAACCATATTGATATTTGATATATACATATTTTGCAGCGCCTGTCAAGCAAAAATGAAGTAATGAGTTGACAGCAATAATGAATTGACAACAAAATATCTTTCTGCCATACTATAAGTATGCCGGAGAGTCGAATAAATCCGCGATACCGGACTTTTGCCTATGGACGAATCCACGGTATCATGGAGGGCAATAATCTTCTCAAAAATATCAGTATTACCGGATGTTGTATTGAATGTGCTGCCCAGGTGGATAATATACAGCCCGATACTGAATATCAGCTTGAGATAAAACCGGAACGCGCCGCGCATATCGGCAAATTTAAACTTTTGGTCGAACGCAAATGGATACGCTCGGAAGATTCTTTCAACGAAGTGGGTTTTAATATTATCGCCTTTCCCAAAGGCAAACTTTTTCAGCGCTATGTTGATTATCTTGCATTCCGTTCTTCTGAGACTAATGCCACCTCGGAGAATTGAACTCCAGACACGCAGATTTTCAGTCTGCTGCTCTACCAACTGAGCTAAGGTGGCTAAATATTTGCGCTGCGTCAAGCAGCGTTAATTCACCAAACTCATCAAGCCCAGGCGCAAATAATTGCCCCTGTTCCCAATAATAGCGGTTCAGCTTTAGCTGAACCAGTGCGCCGCTCTCGAAAAACGGCAAGGTTCCGCAAGGAACCGGGGTTCCCGTAGGGAACCTGTTACGCGCTGCAAAGCAGCGTTAATTCACCAAAATTTTAACAGCCCAGGCACAAACAAATGTACCCGCATCGATAAATGCAAGCCTATCTTTAGATAGGCGTCAGTGCCGCTCTCGAAAAAC